>CAZEYJ010000227.1:0-27051 GCA_964516795.1 uncultured bacterium | reverse complement strand
GATCACCCGTCGGCAAACCCGATCGACATCGCAGCCGCGGATTGTCTCGCCCGCTTTCCATTTCTGCTCCACATACACAGTTGCTTCTTGCTGCGCCCTGCGAACAAGAGAGAAGATCTCTTGATGGCGCGCAGTTGGAGCGCTGCCGGCAAAGGCCACCCGCGTGATATCCCCATACACAGAGCCCGATTCCTTCTGTTTGCACCACAGATCGATCAAGACCCAATCTCCCCGTTTGATCTGAGCGGACCCCGTTTTCTGCGGTTCAAAGTGGGGATCGGCGCTATGGGCGTTCACGGCACAGATCGGCATCCCTTCCATGTGATAGCCATTCTGCTCGAACTGCTCTGCAATCCACCTTGAGACTCCATACTCATCGACCGGCTTAGCATCTCTAATCGATCGCCCGATCATCTCCCACGCTTTAGCCGCAGTCTCATCGAGAAAATCAGCTGCCGCAAGATGGGATTTCAGCTGCTTTTCACTGAAAACACAGGTGTAATACTGCAAAAAGCTCCCCGAAGAGACCACCTCGGCGCCGCAGCTGCGCACCAGATCGATCATCCCCCCATCGACTTTCGAAAGATAAGGAATGGCATTGTTCGGTGAGTATTCCATGGCGACGCATTTCGAGCCGTTTAAAAGCGCTTTTAAGTTGCTGTGCAGCTGCTCCCATTTGAAATAGGTCAGCTTCTTTCCCGACAAATGGTCGAGAACATGCGGTTCGATCGCATGGACAAGGCGGACAGGCTCTCCGCGGACAGGGATCCAATAAAACAAGCGGCGCGTGATCAGCTGGTCGGAAGGGATCTGCAAAAACTCGCGCGCCAAGCTATTCTGTCCTAAAAAATCATAGAGGAGCCATCCATCCATCTTCTCTTGCGACAAATGGCGCTGCACATCTGAAATCCTCTCTTCCCATGCCATCGCAGCCCCTTAGTGGTATAAACATTGGATTAAAGCAGAGGCGGCGACAACCCGCAAGATCTGAAACGGCTCTTTGAGAATGTCCATTAAAAAAGGGATCGATTCTGCATCGCCGATATGTGCCAACGCCTCCAAAATATGGACCTTCATCTCCCGGTCGACATGGCTGTAGGCTGCCTGCAACACCTTGACGGCTGCAGGATCCCCTCCCACCATCGCCAAGATCAGCGCCGCTTGGACGCGCACCTTCTCTTCCGGGTCCTCGAGCAAGCCGCGCACCGCCGTTAAATCCTCCTCATCCCCCTCTTGCAGCAATGTCGCCGCAGCGACACCCGTCACACCCCACGCCTGGTTCTTCAAAAAGCTTTTGACCGCATCTTGGGCTTTGGGGAACCGAAGAATGCTGAGCACCGACAAAACCTCCAAACGGGTCATCTGATCGACCACCAGCGGATAGTTCGGGATCTGTTCGATATGGTTGACACGGCTTGGCGCGAGCGAGCGGAAAAGGGGATTGTAAGAAGAGTCCCACATCCAGCGCACATCGCCGCTCTCAAAAAAGGTGTCGAAAAGAATTTGGCAGCAGAGTTTCACAGAGGCGCGCTGGCCGATGAGTCCCAGCGCCAAATTCACCCGCGCATAAGGATCTTTGACCGTCTTGATCTTCTTTAAGCTCAATTTGACCCCGTAAGAGCCGCTGACGGAAAGTGCGGCAGAAGCCTGGCGCACATACTCGACATTCTCATGATCGAGCCACTTCTCCAAATGCTCCTCCCCAATAGAAGGATCCATTAACAGCGCACACCACCCCGCCGTGATCGCAACAGCCGGAGAAGAATCCTCCAAATTGCCGGCAATCAGATCAAGGGCCCGCACATTGCCGACCTGTTTGGTCCTCATCAGACCGAACACATTCAGCGCGCTCAGGCGCACATCGGGAGAGGGATCCCGCAATAGCGGCGCGATCAGATCGATCTGCTCCTCGGCATTCAAATGGCAGACAATCTCGCAGGCAAGCTGCCTTAATCCCGACCGGTCGCTATGGGCCAAACGGACAAGCTCCTCTCGGTCCACCGCATCATACATGCTGACAAGAGAGACGATCGCCGCCGCTTTTTCTTCGGCCAGCGTTTTCGAATTAGCGATGAACTCTTTAAGTTGCGGCCTGAGCTCCTCGATCCTCAAATGGCCTGCAGCCTGGATCACGTTCAAGCGCACATACCAGACCTTCTCCTCTTTCAACAAACGGCAGATCTCGTCGCGCAAAGGGGCATCCCCATACGACGCCGCTAATTTCACCGCTAGAGAGCGGAGCATCGCGTTCGAGCTGCGCAGCTGCTGCACCAGCAAAGGGACCGCCTTGGCATCACGAGTGAACGCAGCGCCCAGCAAACCCGTCAGGCGGACCGCCAGCTGGTTCGATGCCTCCGCTTTATTTAAGACACCCCAAGCGAGCATCTCAAGCACCTGCCTGTCAGCTTGAGGATCCCCCGAAAGCTGAAGATGATTTTCCCATTGCTGCCAAGCCTCCACCTCATCCCCCTTTTCACACAGGGCGCGGATGTAAGCAATTTGCAACGGTTTTGACTCGGGGAATAAGGCAAGCGCCTGCTTGGCCTCCAGAATAGCGGAGATCTTGTCTCGAATGAGCAGATGATCGGAGATCCTTTTCACTGCAGCCTGCTCCGTCATCGCGCCATCGGCCATACAGAACGACGCCGACAGGAGCAAAGCACCTAATAATTTCATCTCAATTAACCCAAATGACTCAGCTGCCTTCCCCCAATCAAATGAAAGTGGAGATGAAAAACCACCTGCCCCGCCTCCGGGCCATTATTGGTGAGCAACCGATACCCATCCTCTATCTCATACTCTTTGGCCAATTGTTGGGCAACAGCTATGCACTCGGTGATCAAAGGAAGATCTTCCGGCTGCACAGCCTGGAGGTTGGGGATCTCTTTCTTAGGAACGATCAAAATGTGGACGGGAGCAACAGGAGCGATGTCCTTGAAGGCGATCACCCTCTCATTTTCAAAAACCTTGTCGCAAGGGAGCTTTCCCTCAATAATTTTACCGAAAACCGTTGTCATGACCGATCCTGCTTAATACATCATCTCGAGCTTTTAGCACATCTTCTTTGGTTTCCCATACGGAAATAAACCTTCCCTTATGGCAAAAAATTGCCCCGGGGATTCCCGACGCCGCTTTCAGGTCCTCATCGAGAAGCCCCGCCCACTCCTTCGGCAAAGGGACGCGCACCTGCATCCTCTCTTCCAATGAAGGAGGAATCCCCCTCAGCTTCCAATGCCCTTTGGACGGCATGATCACAAACAAAGCCGGGTGGTCCTCTCCTCCCATTTCAAAAAACGTCTCAAGCCAAGGCATCGCCTCATCAAAATAGAGCACCTTGTCACGGCTTTTCATCGCCTCGGCCACCTTCCCTTTGCACGACTCCACGTAGCGCAACCGCTCCAAAAGCCGCTTCAAATGCCCAATCGTAAAATCCAGCGCCTCGCCAAAGGCCCGGTCTTGGACCTCGTCAGGAGCATCGTACACCGGCGGAACAAAATTCGTGATCACTTGAGAAAAAGAACAAGAGCCGCTCTCCAAATGCAAACGCCCATTATCGTGGGCATCGACACCCAAGATCAACGAACGGTTGAAAAAATCATAGGTGTGCTCATCAACGATCTTCTGCTCCTTCAGATAGAGCCAGATCATCCCCGCGCTGCTGAGCTCTCCCGTATATTCCGACTGGTGATGATCGAAACGGCGCTGCGCCGGATCATAAATCCCTCCGACATCGCACACATAATCGCATTCGCTGAGCTTCGCCGGATCGCGCGTCCTAGCGATCTTGTCCCTGTCGATCTGACCAAACACGATCAACAAAGCGCAAGCAGTCACTTCATCAGCATGAAAAGAACCATCGTGCGTGCCACAGCTGCGTTGTCTCATCGGTAAGAACAGGGCCTCCCATTTCATCACCAAAACAGCTTATTTTAACCCCCACGACCTTATACCTCAAGCCCTCATTTCTCAGAGCTTTTCCCGCTCCTTGCTTTTTTACGCCCCATTTCATAGACGGGATAAATGTCGATCACGATCTCTTCGTAAGGGTGGGCTTTTTTAATTTCTTCAAGCACATGCTCCAAAACTGAGCGATTGCAGACCGTTTCAATTCTCTCCTCGACAACCTCCTCTATAACCCCCTCTTTTCCAAGATAAGGATCTGCACCCTCATTCGGCATAAACCGGCCTATCCCTTTCACAGAAAAGCTGCAATAAGAGTAGTTTCCAACTTTTCCGGCCCCCGCCTTCCCCATCGCCTCTCTCACAACGTGTGCATGGGTTTCCGGCACTGTAAAAACAAGTGTGACATAATCAGAATGTTCCAAGCAGAACTCCTTTTTCGTTTCGGTATAGAGAAAATACTATGATGAGGCACAGGATTTTATCAATCGCTTTTCCACCTAGCTTTTTTATTGAGCTTTTTGGTTAAACTGAAATCAGGTTAGAAACCATCTCAATCCCTTTGCTCCTCTATGAAGAAAAGCTTAGTTTCCACTCTTTCCGGCCAAGAATATCCCTTTCATTTTCTAGATGAATTTGCCGAAAATGGCGAGTCTCTAGAAGTGAAGATCTCAGGCTTAAATCAAGCAAAAATACGTACGGGGGCGACAATTTGGGAGCGTTTTGCCGATTTTTTCCCCTTTGAGTATCAGACGGAAATTTCCTTGGGAGAAGGCAATACACCTCTTTTACAATCTTCTTCGCTCGCTGACTATGTCGGCCTGGATTCCCTTCTTCTAAAAAACGAGACCCTCAATCCGACCTGGAGTTTTAAAGACCGAGGCTCTTTGACATGCGCTCTGATGGCCCAGGAAATGAAGGAGCACTATCTAGCAACAATCTCTACAGGCAATATGGGAGCGTCCGTTGCCGCCTATGCAGCCCGCGCCGCATTGCAACCGATCATTTTCATCCCACTCTATTGTCCGGAAGAAAAAATCCAATCGATGGCCATTCATGGAGCCACCATTGTTAAAGTCGCTGCTCCCGATTACGCTGAAATGAAGCGCTCCCTCTTACAACTTGCAAGCTCCCTGAAACTTCGGATCGTCTCAGGCAACGGACCTATCCGAGTCGAAGGATACAAATCTTGCGCCTTTGAACTATATGAGCAATTAAGCGGAACGGTCCCAGACTTCGTTGCCGTCCCCACCTCCGCCTGCGGCCATCTCCGCGGCCTCTTTAAAGGTTTTAAAGAACTCTTAGAAGCGCGGCTGATCGACCGGCTGCCACGCATGATCATCGTTCAAGCAGCAAACAACAGTCCTCTTGTCACCGCTTTTAAACAAAAGAAAAAAAAGCCCGTTCCTTTTTCAAATATCTCGACAGTAGCCACCGCAATCACCACAGGCAACCCGCCCGGCGGCGATGAAATCCTAGAGAAAGCCTACGCATACAATTGGCTGGCCGAAGAGGTATCTGAAGAGGAAATTGTCATAGGTCAACGCCTTTTAGGAAAAGCTGGCTTTTTTGTAGAGCCCTCTTCAGCAACTTCCCTTCTTGCCGTCAAAAAACTCGTTCAAACCGGCAAAATTCAACGGCATGAATCAGTCGCCCTCATCTTGACCGGCTCAGGGCTGAAAGACACCGGAGTCTTTCACCACCATCAATTCGATCTGATCAAATCTTCGATTGCTACACTAGAAAAAGACCTTAAAAATCTGCTCAAAACAACCGAAAGAATCGACAGAAACTGATTGCAACGACAGCCTCTAAGAATTGGTTTCTTTTTTTAAAATACTTTCATTAAATCAAAAGACAGTGATATAAGTTGCCGCACTAATTTTTTTTGATTAACGCAAACGAATTTCACAAACAACATTATTTAACGAGGTTTTTATGGCAGCATTAGCACCAGCTGGTTCATCAACTTCTCCAACATGGACGGTACGCGTACCAGATACTGATGTCGATTCTCTTAAACAACAGCTTTCTGAACAGGAAGTTGTGATAGCGTTCCAGGGCAATATGCTGAGCGCAGTGGCAGGACAGGCTCCGGCTGTCGATAGAGAGATTGTTAAGACACTGGATGTTTTTCAACGAAATCAAGAAAAGCAGCAACATGTTATCGATTCGCTTGTCGAAGAAATTAAGAGAGTCAACGCTCTCTTAGTCCAGTCGGAAAGCCGTCTTCAAGAAGAGAAAAAAACCCATGAAGTCTACGAGAAAAAATCAGAGCAGCTGATCAACGAGCTGCGCGCTCAAAATGCGGCACTCAATGACAAGTTCTTGAAGCTAGAATCGACCGTAACCACTGTGAAGTCCGACCTAACTAAGTTAGAGAAGCGATACACCAATCATTCTCACCTACAGTCTTTCATTCCATGTCCACATACTCACACGAGATTGATACCTACTCATGGCCCTAACATGTAGTCATCTCCCATGGGAGTAGCGGGAATGCTGAAGTGCCATAACCCGCTGGTTGGGTCCCAAGGTCATTTCTGTATTGTGGAAGAATTGAGCCTTTTGGTTAAACTGAAATCAAGCTCACCCCCAATCCGGATAACCCGCTCTCATGGAAAGCTACCTTTACGCAGGACATTACGACCTCGTCTCTCCCGACGGACTCATCAAATCCCTCACAAAGACCGGCGACTCGTGCGCCATTGCAGAGATCTTCATCCACAACATCTCTCCCGCCTTCGTCGGATTTCATTTGAGCCACGAGCACATCTCCTTCAACTTAAAAAGCACCCTCGCCCAGCTTGGCCTCAACGGGACCATCCAAGAACTTGTCCTCGATCCTAAAGACAACACGGCCCGCGTCAACGTCCAACTCTGCGCCTATGGGAAGATCGCACGCGCCCTCCTCCATCTCCTCGAAGAAGGCTCCTACATCGGAAAACTCTTCGCCGCAGACCCCTCCCGCCGCGTCAGGAATCCCGACTACCTCCTCCGGATGTTCGGCCGCTCCGACAGGTGGGGACGCCCCCTCCTCTCGCTAGGAGGCCCCGAAGGGCGCGACGAACTGCTTTTAGAAAAAATCGACGGAAGGACCGTCGCCTTTTTGAACCTGCAAGAAGGAGCGCTCCACTACGACGAACAAGCGATGCTCGGCCTCCTTCCCACCATCGTCAAAGCCCTGCAAACCCCCACATTCCGCCTGCGCACCCTGATCCAGCTCAACCAAACCTGGGCCCCCTTCGATAAACGGACCACCCGCGACAATGAGATCCTCCTCGTCCGCACCGCACCGCTGCACATCCGCACAGCCTTCGGAAAAGTCGTCGACGAGCTGCTCCCCAAAGGCTATTTCCACACCACCGCCAACGTCCTCGAGCCCGACACCAAAGCCTCCGGCGACGTCTACGAGCTCTTCGGCTCCTCGAATGAAGAGATCACCAAAGTCCCCATCGAGTTCTACACCCTCGAACCCCACCGGGAACACGTCTTCTTCAGCGACAGAGACCAGCTCCAAAGCTGCCTCGAAGACCCCATCTCCCTCTTCCAAGCCTTTGAGACGGCCCCCCAGCCCCTCAAACAGCGCGCCTCCGTCTTCATCGTCAAAGGAGAACAGCTGCTAAAGCTCAACGAACACGACTGGATCGCACGAGAGACCCATAAAACAGAATTCCCCGGGCTCTTCCATCCCAGCCAGCAAGCCTCCCTCGTCCAACACTACATCGAACAACAGCCCTGCTACCCCTTCCTCAAAGGGATCGAAGACGGCCTCATCTCAAGCCAAGGGATCCTCCTCTGCCGCTACCTCCCCTCTCCCCTCATGAAAAAAATGATCCTCGGCGACCTCGTCCAAAAAAGCCTCAAAGCCATCTACTTCCAATACCCCTCCCTTTCCCACGGCAGCTTCTTCTCCCACGAAGACCGCTCGATGCTCCTCGACCTGAGCAAATTCGGCATCCCCATCTTCTGGGTCGACCTCACCTCGAAAAAAGTCCTCCAGTACACCCCTAAGCCCAACAAAGACTCAGGGATGTTCGTTCCCCAGAACCTCGTCGACACCTTCGTCGAGTCGACCGCATTCGGCCTCTACGGATCAACCCTCACCGAAGGCAATTTCGAGCAAGAGCTCACCCTCCTCCTCGAAGGGATCGAAGACATGCGCAAACTCGTCGACCACCCCCTCCTCAACAAACACACCCCCATCGCCCTCGTCACAGGAGGCGGCCCCGGCGTCATGGAGCTCGGCAACCGCGTCGCCAAAAAACTCGGCATCCTCTCCTGCGCCAACATCGTCGACTTCCGCAACTCGCAAAATTTGAACATCCAAGAACAAAAACAAAACCCCTACATCGACGCCAAAATGACCTACCGCCTCGACCGCCTCGTCGAGCGCCAAGCAGAGTTCCACCTCGACTTTCCGATTATTTTGACAGGCGGCATCGGCACCGATTTCGAATACTGCCTCGAAGAGGTCCGCCGCAAAGTCGGCTCCGTCTCGCCAACCCCCGTCCTCCTCTTTGGAGAAGTCGACTATTGGCGGCAAAAAATCACCCCCCGCTACCTCTGCAACCTCAAAGCAGGGACCATCAAAAATTCAGAATGGGTCAGCAACTGCTTTTATTGCATCCAGACAGCCCGCCAAGGCCTCAAAGTCTACCGCGATTATTTCTTAGGCAAATTACCGATCGGCGTGAAAAACCCGCCAGCCAAAGAAGGATTCATCATCGTCGATTGAAATGTGAGAGTCTGTCGCTGAATTTCAGTTTCTGACGACAGACCCTGAGAAAAATAAAGAAGAAAACCCCTTTTTCAAAGAGTCATTGTCCTCAAGGGAAATGACCCATCAAAAAATCGGCAATTAGAATCCCCAGGAGAACCCAAGCTCTCCATACTCGGTGCGCTCATTGAAGAACTGCCCCTCATAAGAATAGCCGTGGTGATAGTCGACATAGATCCGCATCTTCCGCCCGATCCCCTGCATTTTACTGATCTCGTAACCCAGTTTGAACGTCGAGTCGAGGTTCCAGTGCCGTTGCTGCCAGTTCTCTAAATGGACAGCAAAAAACGGCGTTCCATACAGACGGTGGTAATACAACTTCTTCCCAAACAACCTCAACTCCATCCCATACTCCACATACAACGGCTTGATGCGGAAAGTCGGATCGCTGTGGAAAACAACACCCGGGCCGAAATAACCCCTTAAATTCTTAGAAAATTGATAAGACGAGAAGAAATCGAGCGCTTCCATGCTCGGATTCTTCCGCTTCTTAATGTACCTCCGGTGATTGACCAGGAACTCATCGCCCAAATGCGACGAAATATGATAAATCCTGCAACGGAACGACCAACGGTCCACCGCATACGTCACAGGGATCCCCACATAATAGTCAGCGTTCACAAGCTCGCACCATTCGCCATTATGCTTCTGAGGCACATGCCAATAATTGAACACCGCAAACACGCCCGCATCGATCCCGATCTGCATATCCCCATGCCAGGAGAAGACATCCCTCCACCTAAAAATAGGAAAATCATCCCCCAAAGAGACCGCAGCCACCACATTGCCGATCACCTTATCCCCAACGCGGAGCGCCGCAGAATACGTCGGCTGCCTCGGATCCGCCACAAGCGGCGCAAACAACACCGTCGCCTGCGGGAACCAGATCCCATCGACCCTAGGCTGCTCCACATACTTTTGACGCGCCTGCAATTCCTCTTTCGAGATATTGTTCTGCACTTCGACCGATTGGACACCCGGCAAATCCCTGACGAACTCAATAATACTCGTCGCCACCAACTCGTTCTTCGGCAAGTTCGCCAAGAACACATGGTGGTCTTTGACAATGACAACCACCCGGTACTCAAAATAGTGCATGTCGACAAGGGCCTGAATGTACCCCTCAAGATAAGGGTCCGTCGCATCTTCAAAATTCTCAACAGGAAGACTATCGGCCCGCGTCAAAACAACCGGCTCGATATACGCAAGCGACTTGTCCTCGCCCTCCTCTTTCACCGCCACCAATCCATTCGGATCCCGTTCCTCTGCCTGAGCAGAAAAGCACAACAGCGAACTCGCAACAGCCCAAGCGCCAAAAAAACACTTCTTCATTCCAGATCGGTCCAGCATCCCGCAAACCTCGGTTATTAACCCAACTTGCCCCCTCTCTATACCGCAGGCTCGCTGCAATACACGATCTACTTTGCTTCTCTCCTTACCAAGGTAAAATGACCTTAGGTTGCGTCGAGAAGCGTATACCTCATGTATTTCGCTCACCCTACGGCCCAGAGAGAGGACAAGTTGGGTTACTATCAAATAAAAGGTTATGTATAATCCAGCACCCGTTTATCCGCAAAAAAAAAATTCGTTTCTAATCGCTTTCTTGCTAGACTTGACCCGCCTGTTATACCGAAACAACCTGAAGAATCGGTTTTCGACTGCGTCGGCTTTTCTTCACTATGTTGATCTGATCCTCGGGCCGTGTCCATGAACACTGTCCCTTCGGACCAGATCTACATAGTGAAGAGCCTTCTTGCCGAATTCCTGATTCTTCAAGTTGTTTCGGTATATCGCGCAAAATTTTTTTTCATCCATCATGAAACCAACACGCACACTCCAAAACCACCCAAGCCTCGGCATCCTCCTCATGATCGGAGGCCTTGCCCTCTACGCCCTTTCCGACGCCTTCATCAAACACCTCATGGGCACCTACAGCGTCCCCCAGACCACCTTCCTCCGCGCCCTCACCCGCGCCACCCCCCTCCTCATCGCCACCTTCTTCCAAGGAGGCCCCCTAAAAATCCTCTCCACCCAACATCCCAAGCGCCACCTCGTCCGCCTTGCCATCAGCTTCGTCCACACCTACTGCTTCATGTACGCCTTCTCCATCTGCTCCCTCACCAGCATCTACACCCTCAGCTACACCTCCTCCTTCTTCATGATCATCTTAAGCGCCCTCATGCTCAACGAGACCGTCGGCAAAGAAAAATGGGCCGCCGTCGCCATCGGTATGACCGGCGTCATCATCGCCATCCGCCCCGGCTCCAACATCTTTGAAATGGCCTCCCTCCTCATCCTCTTTGCCACCTTCCTCGGCGCCCTCAACAAGATCCTCATGCGCCGCCTCGCCGCAACAGAGCACAGCCTCTCCATCGTCATCTATCCCAACCTCCTAACAATCCTCGTCATCCTCCCCTTCCTCCTCTCCTCCTGGCAGCCCATGCCCTTGACCCACTGGGCCCTCTTCTTCCTCGTCGGCCTCATCACCGCCACCGGCCAATACGCCATCATCGAAGCCCTCCGCTTTACCCAAGGCTCGATCCTCGCCCCCATCGACTACTCCACCTTCTTCTGGGTCGTTGCCCTCGACTTCTTCTGGTGGGACAAGCACGTCGAGCTCTACACCCTCCTCGGCGCCGCCATCATCGTCGGCAGCAACCTCTACATCCTCCACTGCACCCGCCGCGACGAAAAGAAAAAAGCCCTCCTAAAAAACCTCCCCGTCTCAAATTTCGATTGATTTTCCACCGCCCTACCGCTTATCATTCCGCCTCTCAAGGGGCAATAGCTCAGTTGGTCAGAGCAGCGGACTCATAACCCGCTGGTCCCTGGTTCAAGTCCAGGTTGCCCCACATTTTTAAGTGCTTGTTCTGCAATAAGTTAGAATGAAAGTTATGTGAATTTTTCACTTAACATTGTACCTTATGGCACTTATACGGCACGCTGACATCTTATGCGTGTCAGCTCATCCCATCAGAACTGTCTGTTCACGTAAACCATAAAAGGAGATGAACAGATGGCAACTATCCAAAAGAGAAAAAATAAAAACGGTACTACCAGCTACCGCGTCATGATCCGTCCTGACGACGGGCTTCCAATCCAATATAAAACTTTTCCAACAAATCAGGAAGCTAAAGACTGGGCAATTCAGGAAGAGGCAAAACGAAGGCAAGGTCTCTATTTCCCCGAAAAGTCCAAACAAAAGCACACTCTAAGCGAACTCATTGATCGCTACATTCAAGACATTCTTCCCTCTATAAAAAGCGCAGAAGATGCACTCCGTCACCTCAACTGGTGGAAACTAAAACTTGGGAAATTCGCTCTCAAACATGTTTCTTCAGACTTGATCTCAAAACATCGAAGAGAGCTCTTGGATGAAGTTCTTCCAAAAGGCAAAAAACGCACTGAGGCTACTGTCAATCGCTACCTCGCTTCTCTTTCAGCCGTCCTAAGCCACGGAGTAAAAGAATGCGAGTGGATTTCATCAAATCCCATGTCTCGCGTAAAAAAGTTGAAAGAAGCAGAAGGAAGAAGTCGAACCCTCTCTTCTGATGAGTGCTCTCGATTATTAGACGCATGTGCAAAGAGCTCTAGCAAGCTGCTCCTCCCCTTTGTCATTTTGGCCCTTACAACTGGCGCAAGAAGCGGCGAGCTTTTAAGCCTCCAATGGAATTCAGTGGACCTTGAAAATGGTGTGATCCATTTGAAAAGCACAAAAAACGGACGCCCACGTGTCTTGGCTGTAGTCGGAGATGTTTTAGAGATGCTCAAAGAGCTTTTTTCCAAAAGGAACATGGAAAAACCATTGGTTTTCGCAAGTAAAACCCGTTTTGGCCAGTTGACTCTACGCAAGCCTTGGGAAAAAGCTTTAAAAGAAGCGATGATTGAAGACTTCCGCGTACACGATTTGAGGCACTGTTTCGCAACGATAGCCTCTGTATCAGGCAGTTCTAATGTTCAATTATCTGCTGCTACAGGCCACAAAACTTTGTCTCAACTGCTTCGTTACTGCCATCCAGATGCGGCCAGCGTGCAACAATTGACGGTCAAGGTTTATGAGAAATTGGTCAATACAACCAATTTGAGTGAAATCATCGCTTCAGATCAATCAACGGGGACAGGTGATGGCTCTGACTAAACACCAAAAACTAGCGAGAGGGATCAAATCCCTCTTGCAAAATCTAGAAGACTTTCATCGCAAGGTCGCAGATAAATCCAACGTTCTCTACTTTTTCTTTTCTGAAACTTATTTGATCCTCGGACGTCCGCTCATGTCAGAAAAAACATTAAAAACCATGATGGAAATTCATCGATATGCTTTACAGAGATTCTCGCCGAATGAAAAGATAAGAGAGGCCGCGACATCTGCTCCTCTCATCGGCATGGTTTTTACCCCTCGTTTTTATCCAGCATGTGGCATTCGTTGCTTTCCACCTGAAGCAAAAAAAGTCATTTGGCATATCCCCTGGAATGTTCAAATCGTCCTCCCAGAGGAGAATCTTAGAAAGCTCGATGAAGGGAAATCGGAAGCCCTCCTCTACTGTCCTTCTCCAAGAGAGATGTCTGAATGGATCGACTGGTATGAAAAAGAAAATAAAGCCAATACCTTGGTCAATCAACTATGCGCTGTTCATGAGTACGGCAAGGAACAAGAACCAGTAATACGAAATCTCCACCAAAGATCACACAAGCACTTTCTACAAACAATAAAGGAATATCTCAAGAAGGTTCCAGAGATGAGGAGTAGAACGCTGGAAAAACTGGGGTTTGCGCCCCAGGAAATCACCTCAATCGCTGAAGCCTACGCCCAAGTGTCTCATTCGATTACTGCTGGCAAGCAGCGACATTTCATAGACTTTCAGAGGCTATGGAAAAACCAACTTCGTCGACTGATTTTTTCGGAGGTTACATGGAGTGTGGAAAAGCAAGAAGCCCTTCTGCAAGAGCTCGTTTCAACTAAACAACCTAAACAACAAAATCCTCCTACTTCTCGATGGAAATCAGGTCATACTATTGATCGAGATACTTACGGGAAATTTATCCTTCACTTTGCCGATCAATTTCTTGCGGATGCCTTAAATAATGAAATCGAAGGAGAAATCGTTCTTTTGCTTTGGATCATGGTCTACATTTCGCAAAACGGAACCCGCTCCTATTCTATCAAACGGCTTTTGGACTTAACGACAGAGAACGTTATTGAAAATAGACTCCTGATAGATGGAGAAGAAATAGAACTCTCCGAGGGATTAGCCCTTTTACTGGAGGAATACATCGGAGATCAGCCTTTGAAAAGGCCACAAAAACTGTTCTCCAACCTGACTACAGATAATCTTGCAGACCGATTCAGGCAAGCCTCTGAAAAAATCCTCCCTCCTGGAAGTATTCCCGCTTTACCAGAAGCATTCCTTCTTTTCCCGCACCCTCATAAGAATGTGAGAATGCTTCCAAAACATCTGAGGGAGCAGCGGAAAAATCCTCCTCCAATCTATCACGATCCCATTTCGCATCAGGAGCTAAAACGCCAGCTGATTGAAAAGTCCTCTAATCTTCCATCCTAATCTTATTGCATAAGATTCTAGTTTAGTCATTTAGATCAATTTCCCCTCCAAATTTTCCGATCACCCGTTTTCTACTGCGTATCGGATTGGCTTTGTGCTGCCTGATAATGGGATTTATTAACAAAGCCGAATTAGGCTTCTAACCTCAGGAGAACTGATCATGACTGATCAAACATATTGCACAGTGAAGCAGATCGCTTCAGACCCCACTTTTTGTTTTACGGTACCGATGCTCAGGTACTACATACTTCACGCCCATAAAAATGGGCTTGCGACAGCGCTTCGTCGCGTTGGGGCAAAAAAAGTACTGATCCGCAGGGACCTCTTTGTCGCTTGGCTCGAGAAACAGGCGAGAAAATGAATATTAAAAACAAACTCGAGCCGTCGGTTGGCAAACTCAACGGCTCTAACATACGAGAACAGATATGAGTCATTATACTTCACAAGATATCACAATGGCAAAAAGATTCTTAAGCCATCTTTCACATGATGATGAACCTATTTTTGCCTTTCAAATATTTAACGATCGGAAAAAATCTGGATCGTCAGTAACACCACAAGTCCTCTGCGGAACATTCGATGAATTCGTGGATCAGTTTATACAGCTTCAAGAGCAAGGAGCGGGCATTTTCGTCACAGTCAATCAAACAGACGGAAAAGGACGCAAAACGGAGAATATCATTGGAGTAAGGGCTCTTTTCGTCGATCTCGATGGTAGCCCATTGGGGCCAATTTTAAGTGCACCCTTATCTCCGCATCTCATCATCGAATCAAGCCCTGGCCGTTATCATGCATACTGGATCGTCGAGGGAATCGATCGAGAACATTTTTCTTTGATCCAAAAACAGTTAATTACTCGCTACCAAGCCGACCCCAAAGTGCATGATTTACCCCGCGTTATGCGCCTTCCAGGTTTCCTCCACCAAAAACAAGATTCCTTTCTCACCAAAATCATCAAAGAAAGCGGCGAACAACCTTTCTCTGCACAACAATTTCTGAGTGCCTTTGAGATCACAATTTCTTCCCAACCAATACAGCCTATTTCCTCGCATAAATCGGCATTAAACAATCCTGTTCTTGAAGCGCTCGAACACCGCGGGATGCTAATTCAAAAGCAATCGCACCCGCAAGGATGTTGGAGCATCCAATGCCCGTGGGGACAGCTTCATTCTCAGCAAGACACAGGCACAAAATATTACGAACCAAATACAAATGGCTATTCAACTCACGGATTCAAATGTTTCCATAAGCATTGCGAACTGAAAACCATTTATGATCTGGCCATTTTTCTAGAAGTAGATATCCATTGTTCAATGGACCCCATTCCCCTCTATCGCCAAATTGAAGCGGCCCAACCTTTTCCTATGGATGTACTTGGTCCCATTCTTGGCCCTGCTGCACAAGCGATGCATAGAGTCATCAAGGCACCAGACAGCATATGTGCCCAAAGCGTTCTAGCGGCAACCTCACTGGCAACTCAGGCTCATGCAAATATTATCATCGACGGTCGAGAGCTTCCTCTTTCAGAGTTCTACCTCACTGTCGCAGAGTCGGGTGATCGAAAGAGCGCAACGGACAAAGTCGCTTTAAAGGCGATATTCTCCTGGCAGAAAATGTTAGCTGATTGCTATCGAACAGAATATCCAAAATTCCAGATTGAAAAGGAAGCCTGGGAAGCGAGGAAGAAAGAATGGATCAAAAATCCTTCTTCGGCTTCGACTTTTTCCGAACCACCTCCTTTACCTCCCCTGCGTCCCTTAGTTCTTGCTGAAGAACCCACCTACGAGGGTATCGTCAAATATTTCTCTGCAGATGGCCAACCCAGTATCGGTCTATTTAGCGATGAGGGAGGAAGATTCTTTGGAGGTCATGCTATGGATCGCGATAACCTATTAAAAACGCTGGCTGGGCTGTCGTCTCTTTGGGATGGCAAAGAAATTTCGCGGATGAGGGCAGGCGATGGCGACATGCTCCTCTATGGAAGAAGACTTTCCCTACACTTGATGATGCAAGAAGTTGTTCTCAGCCAACTCTTAAGCAACCCCATCTTTGATTTACAGGGATTCTTACCTCGCTGTTTGATCGTGTTTCCTCAATCTATGGCTGGAAATCGAACCTATGTCGAAGAAGACCTCTCCACCGATCCCGCTATTAAACGATTCAACGATGCGATAAATCGTCTATTAGACTCGAATGCGATGGGAGGCTCACCCCTTTCTCCAAAGAACGAGATTTCACCTATTTCCCTTTCGTTAAGCCCCGATGCAAAAAAGATTTGGATCGCTTTTCATAACAAAAACGAAGAGGAACTGGCAGAAGGTAAACCGCATCATCCAATTCGCCGTTTCGCCAGCAAGGCACCAGAACACGTTTTGCGGCTTAGTGGCTCACTGGCACTGATTGAAAATCCTGATGCACGGGAAATTAGCGTGGAGTACATCCAAAGAGCGATCATTCTTATCCAATACTACTTTTCAGAGAGATTGCGCATTCATGGATTTGTCTCAATCAATCCAGACCTCGTGTGCGCAGCCTCTTTGCTAAAATGGTTTTGGAAAGAAAACCATACACAGGTTGGTCTGAGCATGGTTTACCAATATGGTCCCCTCTCTCTTGGTATCAGGAACGCCGACCGCGCTCGAACAATCATGTCCATCCTCGCAAGCCATGGGTGGGTCATCCCCACTCCAAATCTCGTCATCAATAATAAAAAGAACAAAGAGGCGTGGGCGATCAAACCTCCACAAAACATGGGAGGCTGCTAAACCTGCTAATCTGCTAAGGATTTTTACTAAAAGCCAATGAAATTTTAGCAGTTTAGCAACTTTAGCGAGGAACTTGAGTGGAGAAAATATAGAAATAGCACCCAGCCCTAGTGCATAAAATTGGAGGACAATATGGACAAATATGATTTTTATGATTTTGAGAAGGTTGAAGAGCTCAAAAGTCAAAGAGCACGTAGATATATGGATTATGTTAGGCGGTGGCTTGCAGCCAAAGAAAAAGGCAATGATAAAGCAAAGGAGAGAGCCTTGAAAATGATGAAAAAACACAGAGAGCAAGATGAAGAATTCAAAATGATGGCAAGGGAAGCAGGACAGTATTGGTGGTAAGGAGGCGATTATGGTTAGATCATGGCAGTATAAACCTTGGGAGCCATGGAGTTATTCCAATCAAAAAAAAGCCGAGATGCTAGATATTTATCATTCGGCTCATTGGAAAAGCGAAAGTCTATGGAAAAAGAATCGGCCTTTATGCGGTGCCAAGTGCCGAAGCCGAAAGGGTCGTTCCTGCAAAGCCCAGGTCGTGGTGAATTCCAAAACAGGTGAACCGATTAATGGACGTTGCAGAATGCATGGAGGCTTATCAACAGGGGCAAAAACTCAGGAAGGCAAAGATAAAAGTAGAACTGCTGCGCAACGTGGGATGCTTGCTTATTGGGCAAAAAAACGAGAATTTATTCCCTAATATGCGCGTGCGTCATGGGGTGCATATAAGAAGCGATAAATTTTACGAGACTTCTTCGATCACTGGCTGCTGTTGCTGATTGGAAAGGCCCTGTTTACAAAAATCACGGCTGATGTTGCTGATATTCGTCGGTAATTGAATAAAGTTAAAGGTTTCCCCTTGAGTAGTTAAATTGCGTTCCCTTTCTTCACCAAAAACACCTCTGTTTTCTACCCAACTGAGTTCTAAGTAAACATAATCAGCAGATAGGGTAGCAGCAAGAACCCCGTTGTCTATCAAATATTGATAAAGTGGATGGCTTTCTTTGGGGTGTGCTGCATTATAAAGGTATCGCGGTATGGCTGTGATTAATCTAATAGGAAGAGAGAGGATGTCATATATGGGCATGATTATGCAAAGGAAAATTCTGGTCGCTACGTCATGGGTTTTTAGAGCGTGGTTGAAAAGGCCAGGCAAGAAAAAGTCTTTACAAAAGTTATTGAGATTATCAGTTCTTACTGGAATTACTAATGATTCCAGCCAACCAATTCTTCTTTTATTATCGCAAAGATTCGTAGCTCTTTGAAATTCTTCAGCCGAATCAAAATTTCTAACAAAAAATGGAGGTGGTTTCACCTGTTGGAATTCAGCATTTGCTGAAACTTTCATTGAATATGACACCGTGCCTCCTTAATTAAAATTTGGGATGGGTATGTGATCGGGAAGAGGGATGATGAGAGTCGCTCTATCATTTACTGTTCTAACCCATTGTTTTTCTGGATACCAACCGTGCTGTTGGCTCAAAGTTCGGATGACATTTTGGATGTAGACGATGTGCGGTTCCATACGTCGTAAGCGTGCTTGAGATGGGTCCTCATTCTGTGGAAGACGGATTGCTTCCTCTCCATCTTCTACTTCTTCAATTACTGGACCGTCAGCTTGGATTAGAGGCAGTCGAGCATCTTCAAAAGCATCCTGAATATCAAAGGACAGTTGTTGGTTCAAATTGTAAGTATAGGGCCTAGCACTAGATGAGCTTGCAGACCCACTAAAACCCTCTGCTCTTATCCTACACGCAAGGGAAAGCTCGCTGCGAATTTTCTCACAAAATTTTTCGGTAGCTCCTGGTACCCCATTTAATCTTGCCCACAGGCTATACCCATTCTCAGGGGGAATAAGGCATAAATTTATAGCGATTCCTACAAGGGCTAATACACCTAAAGTCAAATAGGCAAATATTCCACTGACTACATAGGAAATTGTCCACGCTGTACGCTCACATGCGCTTTCACTGGCCTGGATTTTATTTTGAAACCAGGTATTATAAGCGCGCAGAGGAGCCGTACAGTACGAACCGATTAAATTTTCTGCTTGATAAGCTTTTGAAATAGTTCCCATCACCATAGGCCAGTATTTTAACCCGAAATCCCTCTTAAAGCAAGCTTTATAAAGGTGATGTCTCTCTATAGGTCTTTTATAGTTTGATTTTTTTGAAAATAGAGAGCATTCTCAACGGTCATGAGATGAAATTTTGCTTGTGGTAGGCGATTTTGAATGAGGCGCAGTTGATGAAAAGTGAAGTAAAAATTTTAGGCAACAAAAAAGCGGACAAGACAACACCAGAGGATTATGCTCCAGTCTTAGAGACAATCGTCAGCAAAATCAAGGCAGCGCAAGCAAGAGCGATTACTGCGGTCAATTTTGAGCTTGTCACGGTTTACAGGGACATTGGGCAGATCATTCATGAGAAGCAAAGCAAGGTCGAATGGGGAGGCTCTGTGGTTGAGCGATTAGCTGCAGATTTAAGAAACTTGTTTCCAAAGACAAAAGGCTTCTCGTCTCGTAACCTATGGATTATGAGAGACTTATACATTTCATATCGAGATCATGAAAAACTGCAGACACTGTCTGCAGAAATTAGCTGGTCTCATAATGTGGCCATCTTATCGAAGTGCCAAGATCGATTAGAACGCGAATTTTACATACGCATGTCGAAGCGGAATGGATGGAGTTATCGCGCTCTTTTAAACCACATTGAAAACAAAAGTTTTGAAAAGATGATGGCAAGCCAGGAGAACTTTGAGGCGAATCTCCCTGCAAAAGTCAGTCAAGAGGCCAAACTATCGGTCAAGGATGAATATGCGTTCGATTTCCTGGAACTAGGAGATGAATACAGCGAGCGAGAATTAGAGCGAGCAGTGGGCAGGAACATCGAATCTTTTTTGCGTGAGGTGGGAAATGCCTACACTTTCGTAGGGTCTCAGTATCGCTTAGAGGTCGGTGGACAAGAATTTTTCATCGATATCCTCTTGTACCATCGAAAACTCAAATCTTTGGTGGCAATCGAGCTGAAAAGAGGAGCTTTCATTCCAGAACATATTGGTAAAATGCAGTTTTATCTCGCGGTGCTCAATGATACGGTGCGTCTTGCTGATGAAAATCCGTCCATAGGGATTATTTTGTGCAGGGAAAAGAATCGAATGATCGTTGAGTATGCGCTCAAAGACAGTAATAAGCCCATCAACGTGGCTTCCTATAAGATTGTGCAGCATTTACCCCAGGAGCTGAAAGACCAGCTTCCTACCCCAGAGCAGATTGAGAGGCTGCTTGAACATATTGAGTGAAGGGTTTTTGAACTCTTTTGATCCTGAATATATCCGAGGTAGCCGATTTCCTAAGCTTGAAATCGATTGATCTCGTTTGACAAACTTTCCTCGAAAATAAAGCGATCTCGACCACAGGTCACGGCACGCTAGCGGCACAGTAACACCTTATTTATGCCACCCGAAAACAACTCTCTTCAATTGACTTCAACACTTAAGTCTTTGTATGATAGTGATGTGAACAGATGGTCAGAGATGACCAATGTGGGAAATAGGCGGACTCATAACCCGCTGGTCGCAGGTTCAAGTCCTGCTTGCCCCAACTTCTTTCTTAACTCTTCTTAGAACCTGTTATTGAAAACCCTGACACTATTGAAGCAGCTCTAAAACTGCCAAGCGAGCTCTATATTGACCTGGTGGGATTGGTATTGCTCGCCGAACTCACCCTGATACAAGAGGGTGGTCATGGGGTAGCAGGCATTTAATGGATCAAAGCTCATCGCTACCTGCGCCACGCCTAAATTTTGGGCGGATGATAGCGTTTCGACTGTAAACGCTCCGGGCGAGCCAACGAGGAAGGCGTTGACTCTGCCTGCATGGAATGATTGGGTATTGACATAACTGATTTTTTCTTGGATGCCTAAATTCCAAGATTCAAAAAACAGGGTCTCATAAAACCGTAGTCCCGCTTCTGTGCGCAGAAGAGATCCGTAATGAGCGTGTTGGGCAGCGTTAAAGGGACTATTGCCTTTTTCTTTGTAGCTCTCTTGCCAAGCGTTGGCCCAATCCAGCATGACAAACGGGTTGAGGTCAAATTGGCTGGTGGCGGATTGATCACAGAGGTTCTTTTTCAAGCCGAGTTCTAGATGAGGGAGCAGTTGCCACCCATGGGGATGCGAGGAGGAACGAAATGAAAAGCCGGTCATTCTTGTTTTTCGGACCTGGTCGATTTGTACGGCGCCGCCTAACAGAAGCATATCGACATACACTTATTGATTGTCCCAGGAGCTGTAGACAAAGGCATCTTCCTGATTGATATTGCTATGTCCCTGGCCTTCTTGTTCATGAATGTGCGTAAAGAGATAAGATATTCCTCCCCCGATGCGCCATTGCGGCGTGATCAGGCTGTCGCAGGCCAGGATGACACCGCCGGTTGTAGGATTAAACCCGGCTGTTTGGTGCTGCGGTTTCTGATAGTCCCAAGCGCCGATCGTTTCGAACCAGACTGAAATGGGTTTGTCCTGAGAAGCCGTTGTCTCTTTTTTTTGCAAGGAAAGCGAGGCCAGCAGCTCATCATAGGGAAGGGCGTTCGTCGCGACAGGGGTAGCTTGATTGTGTTGCGCTAATCCTTCGGTTTGTTGATGCCTGATGTGGTTTGCGAAACTCGTCGTCAAAAAAAATAAATTGTTGCTTGCAGTGTAGATCGATATCCCATTGCGCGTAGAGGCTGCGCTTTGCAGCGCCGCATTCAGCGTCCCATCCAGCTCCGCGGGAATGAAGTAAAACGCGTTTTCAGGAGCAAATGCGTTAATATACTCAGCAAAAATCAAATTGTGGCCTGATAAAGAGGTAGTAGGGATCCTAGTGAACAGCGGCAAAGCGCTTTCCATCCAAGCGACACTGTTGATCCATCCATTGACAGCCATACCTCCCGTAAATGTGAGAGGGATCACCGTGCCGGAAGAGGTGAAAAGCGCTGCGTAGGCTGGTTGAGGTCCGGTGAAGTCCTGTCCTCCCATGATGCCGTTTCCTGCGGAATTGATCGCAACGCTAGTGATGTTTCCATTCGTATCCATACGGCTTCCGAGCGCAAGAGGGGTCACAACGCCCGAAGACGAGACGAGCGCTGCATAAGCAGGTTGAGATCCAGTCAAATCCTGTCCTCCGATGATGCTGTTTCCGGAGGAGTTGATCGCGACATGATTGATGACTCCATTCGTCGTCATGCCTCCTGTCAATACAAGGGGGGCTACAGCGCCGGAAGATGAGACGCGCGCTGCATAGGCAGGTTGGGATCCGGTGAGGTCCTGTCCTCCAATCATGCCGCTTCCAGAGCCGTTGATCGAAACGGAAGTGATCTGTCCAGTTGTCGCTATCCCTCCTGTCAGCGCAAGAGGTGTTACAGCGCCCGAAGAAGACACGAGGGCTGCGTAGGCAGGCTGAGATCCCGTTAGGTCCTGTCCCCCGACCAGGCCGTTTCCGGCAGAATTGATCGAAACGGAGGAGATCTGTCCGGTCGTCGCTATACCTCCTGTCAGCGTCAGAGAGGTCACCACGCCTGAAGAAGAGACTGCTGCCAGATAGGCAGGCTGCGCGTCAAAAAAAGCCTTTCCTCCTACGAGACTGTTTCCGGAGTCGTTAATCGCGACGCTATTAATGATCCCACCTGCAGCGACTTCGGGTGGAAATGTCAGCGGCACAAGGGGATTTCCAGAAGAGGGAACAAGCGCCGCATAGATGGGGCCGGTCGTATCTCGCCCTCCAATAATGCCGTTTCCAGAGTTATTGATTGCCACGCTATTGATGATTCCATGCAGTGCTGGAAGCCCTGTAATTGTCAGGGGGATAATCTCTCCTGAAGAAGAGACAAGCGCTGCATAAGGAGGCGCTCCCGTGAGATCTATCCCTCCAATGACTGCTACAGTATCGGCAGAGACTTGAGCTGGGGTCGCCAGAGAAATGATTGCAGCTCCGGAGAGTTTCATTGAATGCGCATAAAATTTTCTTGCCAACGACATATAGAACCCAAATCGTGATGACGAATTTTTTCTAGCACATACTCCACTTCCACTTCAATCGTAACCACAATCAACTCTCCATCAAGCCTGACCCAGATATCATCGACCAAGCCAGTAATGGTAAAGTTTGTCGGTTCATGAAGATATTGGATTCCCTTCAAGTTCATACGCCAATCATCGAAGTCCGGATGAGTGAAAACTAAAGTTTGGAACAGCTGGGGCTAAGAAGCTGTAGAGTTCGTATGTTGCTTTTTCCTGTGGAAATCATTGCCAATCCGATGATATCTTTCCCAAATCAGAAGGCTATACTAATCTTTTGGAGTACATCCTATGGGATACTATACATTAATGTTTGGAAACAATAACTCCCCCAAGAGTTCTCATGCCAATTAGCATGAAAAAAGCCTGCCGATACAACGATGAGACCATATTCTATTTCGATGCTCACGACAACAAATACATTGCCACTGGGGGCAGCCTTGCTTGCAGGTTGAATAATCCAGGACTCCTCTTATCGCATAGCTTACATCAAATAAAACACCATACAATTGGAGCCTATCATCAGTATGCCATTTTTGCTGATCCCCTGACCGGGAAAGCAGCGCTTCGAGCGTGGATTCGTGCAAAAAAGTATTGTGATTCCCCCCTCATAGAAATCGCAAAGCATTACCAACCGCAATCTCCAGAAAAATACCGACATCAATTATGCGCTATCACAGGCTTTGCTCCTCGGATAAAACCCAGATCCCTTTCTTTTCAAGATTTTGAAAAACTGTTGATGGCTATCCAGAAGCTTGCTGGATTTTCTTCTGAAAATAAATCCTCCGTTTTACTTCTTCCAAAAATTACAGCCAAATTTCACTCTGAAAATCGAAAGATCGAATTCTATCTAGCTGATTATGAGAATCTATTCACCAAACCACAAGCCATAGAAAAGGTAGAAGCCCACCAACTAGACGCTGTAATAGTCCATAAAAACAATGGAGAAATCTACCTCCGATCAAGACCTGGACATCATCTCGAACAAATCCATTTTCAAGAAAAAGAATGCGGTATCCAACAAGAGTTTAAAGATGCAGTAAAAGAAGTGGGAAATGCAAAAAAAAGGCAATGTATTTGGGGATTTATTAATGGGCTTTTGAACACCCCTAAAAGAGCCTTGCGATCGGCAACTCTGATTTCACACTTAGCAGACGGTGAGCAAGTGTGGTATTTAGTCAATGAGCTCTTATGCAGCAGCCGTGATATAGTGGGACAACTGGCGGGGCACCATTCGGAAACCATCAAGTTGGGCGCTCAATTCTTCAAAATGCTCATTGAGCTTTCCGATCAATCCTCTGCTCAAATAAAGCCTCCAATTATAATCATAACACATAGTCAAGGCGCATTAATTGCTGATTTAGCTTTAATGAGGCTGTCAGCGCAAGAGCGACAACGCATCAGAGTATTTACTCTTGGCGGCGCCTCCCTCATTTCACCGGAAACAGCACATCCTGAATCACATAACTACTTTAGTGTAGCTGACATTGTCCCAAGATTAACAGCTCCTGATATCTCCTTATTTCTTTTACAACTTCATGAAGGTAGAAAACTCGGTCTTACCGCTGAACAAATGATTGACCAGCTGATACAAAAAGAAATTGAATTTTTTATAGACACACAGGACAAAAAAACCATTGATACATTTCGAGAACAGAGGTTGCAATACTATAAGAAAAAACTAAGACAAGTCAGAAATATCACTGTCCTTGATGAAGGCAAATCTCGAGCTTGGGAACATGCATTGCTTGCTCCCTGTTATCAAAAGGTCCTCAAAGAAATTATTTATAAATATAAAGAGAGGTCAATATCATGTCCGCAGCAACAACCTCAAGCCTGGCTCGAAAAACAGCAAATATCTTAAGAAATCTGTTTGCCCTCATCTATCTGTTATTGTTCATTCCCGCATTGCTATTTATACCTCCTTTAGGAGCCTTTGTGGCAGATGCAGAGATCCCTAACGCGGGCGTCCTTTTTTGTATTCTGCTGCTGGCCAGCATTCCTCTTTCTATGCCTGTCAGCATCTATTTTATCTATACACGATCTACTAACGGAGGCTATAGAAAAATGTTTTTCTTCTGTTTCCTACCCCTGCTCTGTTGCATCGCGGCCCTAGCGATTATTTTTCTTGTTGTTTACCTCCATGAGTGTTTTTCGTAAAACTGACGACGATACAGTAGCAATGCAACGGCTCAAGTCCAAGTTACCCCCCCTCTCTCTAGGTAATCGCGTACTCGCAATTTGTAAAGGTAGAAATTTTTTCGACTTGCAGCTATGCTGGCTGCTTAAATAAAACAATATTTGTCCAAAGGAAAAGATGGTCGTGATCCCTAAAGACAGTCCCCTACTACTCTATCAAACGGAAGATGGCCAAACCAAAATCGAAGTACGCCTACAAGATGAGACTGTTTGGCTGAACCAGGCACAGCTCTGTGAGCTATTTGATAAAGACAAACGAACAATCTCTGAACACATACGGAACATTTTCAAGGAAGGGGAACTATTTGAAGAATCAGTTATCCGGAAATTCCGGACAACTGCCTCTGACGGCAAAAATTATCAGGTAACCTACTATAACCTAGATGTCATCATCTCAGTCGGATATAGAGTCAGTTCTCATAGGGGCACCCAATTCCGTATCTGGGCCACCCATAGATTGAAAGAGTATTTGATCAAAGGCTTTACGCTTGATGATGAGCGGCTTAAGCGTGGCGGTGGCGGAAACTATTTCAGTGAACTTTTGGCCAGGATCAGAGACATCCGCTCCTCTGAAAAAGTATTCTGGCGCAAAGTTCTCGATATCTATGCCACCAGCATTGACTATGACCCAAAAACAGAAAGCTCAAAGCATTTTTTTGCAGTAGTGCAAAACTAAATGCATTGGGCAGCCCATGGCCATACAGCTGCCGAGATCATCTATTCGCGAGCCAATGCTGGAAAAACAAACATGGGGCTCACTTCTTGGTCAGGCAAGAAACCAAGACAAACTGACGCAGAAATTGCCAAGAACTATCTCAGCGAAGAGGAATTGAAAGTTCTCAATTTGATCGTATCCCTCTATCTTGATTTTGCTGAGCTGCAGGCCTTAAGTCGCATTCCCATGTCTATGAAAGACTGGATTGCCAAACTCGACGATTTTTTACGCATGGCTTCCAGGGATATTCTCTCACATGCCGGCAAAATTAGCCATGAGGAAGCTCTCGATAAAGCCAGGATTGAATATTCCAAATATCTACAACAATCGCTTGAAGCTCCTTCTCTGGTAGAGCAACACTTCCTTGAAACCATTAAAGAATTTGAGAAAGTTGCATTGACAAAATCATGACCGGGTGGTCAGAAATGACCAGCGTGGAAAATAACCGGGATTAAACCCAATGATCCTTGGTTCAAGTCCAAGTTGCCCCATCTTTTTAAGATGCAAAAGTTGTACAACTATTAAAAATGAAGGTCAAAAACTGATGAGTAATGATGTAAATCGGCCCTTTCCCCTGCGCAGATTCAAGGATCGCTGTGGTTCTGCGGCCTTTATAGCTTTGATCTATTGTTTTCTCTTATACGATGAAGAAATCCGAGCTAGTTTTTTCCAGATAAGATCATATTTTATATACCATATACTACCGACCCTGATTGGCATTAGTTTAACCATTTTAATAACACAAAAAAGCATATTGCCATCAGAAAAATGGGCGAAAGTTATGAATTTTGTTCAGAGTATTTTCGTTTGTTTTTGTTTAAATCATATAACCGCAGGAACAGCCGTCATCCTTTTCCTAAAACTAACACCCAAATTTTTTCCGGCATCAGAACTCACAATCTCTAAACCAATAATCTTGTATCTAGCAACTTTTATGATCTTTTTTCTTTCCAGCATGGGATATCTTCAGATAATTTGGATGAGACATGAAAAAATATTCAAGCTTTCAATTTTAAGCTCAAATCACTGACTAATACCATTTATCAAAAATGATTTTTAGTGTACAATCCTC
>CAZEYJ010000226.1:0-2610 GCA_964516795.1 uncultured bacterium | reverse complement strand
CTGGGTGATCTCCAGTAACCATTTTAACTTTAATTCCTGCTTCATGACAGCATTTAATGGCTCTATAGACCTCTTTTCTTGGCGGATCGATCATTCCTATAAAACCCAAAAACACAAAACCATCTTTCATTTCATCTTTTGTCAACGTCTGTAAATGAGGACTTTGTATCTCTTTCTCTGCAAAGGCCAACACACGCATACCATCCATTGCGATTTCATCAACTTTTTTTAACAATTTCCCCTTAGTTGCCTCGTCAGCATCACATCTGAGAAGAATCTCTTCGGGAGCTCCCTTTAAAAATATATATTGCCTTTCTTCTGGGGATATATTTAAAGTCGCCATCAGCCTTGTCTCTGGCTCAAAAGGAATGACATCCTTTCTTTCCCATTCCAAACGCAAATTGTCTTCATCAAGACTTACTTTTCTTCCCACAACAACAAGGGCAACTTCAGTAGGGTCTCCCATGGGAACCCAGCTTGTTTCAGATTGATCTAAAGTAGCATCGCTACATAAAATCGCCACTCTTAACAGAGGAATAACCTCTTCTTGAATTGCCAGCTTTGTCTCATCTTTTTCTGGGATGACATGCCCCTCTAGAGCAAATCCCGATCCTGTCACAAACGAGAACCCTGAATGGGTCCAAATGCGTTGCACTGTCATCTCATTATGGGTCAATGTACCTGTTTTATCAGTACAGATGATTGTTGTGCTTCCTAATGCTTCGACGGCAGCCAATTGACGTACAATAGCCTGTTTACGCGCCATTCTTCGCACCCCAATGGCAGATGCAATAGTAATCACAGCAGGAAGCCCTTCTGGAATAGCAGCAACCGCAAGTGCAACAGCAGCAAGACCAGAGTCAAACAGATTACTTCCTCTTAAATATCCTATAATAAATAAGCTGCCGCCTACGATTAAAACAGCAGCCGTAATCCCTCGGGCAATTTTTTTTATTGTTATGGATAATGGTGTTTCTAAAGGGATTACATGTTCTATTAATTCTGATATCCTGCCAAATTCTGTTTTTAATCCTGTTGCGACAACAATCCCAACGCCCACACCAGCAGTAACGTGCGTACCACTGAACAGCATACACTTTCTTTCAGCTATAGGAGTTTCTATGGGCATCGTTCCTATTCTTTTAGCCACCGGTAAAGATTCGCCTGTTAATGCAGATTCATCACACTGAAGATTTTTTAAAGAAAGCAAATGCATATCGGCGGGCACTTTGTCACCAGCTTGTAAAAAGACCACGTCTCCGGGCACTAAATGCGCGGCAGGTATAAGTTTTTGATCTCCATCATGCAAAACTGTTGCTTTGTGTGGCATCAGAGCTGATAATGCTCTAATAATTCTATTAGCACGGTACTCTTGAACGAACCCAATGATGGTATTCAGGATAACCACACTGAGAATGACACTCCCGTCGATAACTTTTTTCAATGAGAACGTCAATAAAGTAGACAGTAGCAAGACATATACAATAGGATTCTTCAATTGACGCAAGAAAATACGCCGAACAGTTTCCGACGTCTTTGGCTGAAGAACATTAATTCCATATGTTTTCAGTCTTTTTTTAGATTCATTGGAACTTAACCCTTGCTCAGAAGAACCTAATTTTTTAAAAACATCTTCTATTGCGAACGAATGCCACGCAGAATCTTCAACCACTTAACCCTTCTCCTAAGAGACTGTCGACGAAACCCAAATTCGTAGACAGTCCCTAAAACATCAATTTTATTGAAAACGCTAATAAAATAGAAAATAAAATTATGAGCAAAGAGATAAAATAACCTATTAAGATAAAAATCCCATCATCTTCCAATAAACCAATACTCAATAGAAATATAGCCCATCCTGCTAAGAAATTGGTAAAGGGGATAGGTAGCGGCAAAGCAAGAAAACTCCCTAAAAGTACAAATAAAAGCCCATTGCAAATCTGCATGATTCTATGCTTGGATAACCATCTGAGCCGCGGATGAATCAAACGCGCCATCTTCGTCATTAATTTAAGACATTTTTGAGAAATTTGCTGAACAGTTGCCGAAGAAACAGTTTTCAACAGAACCTTTTTTGGCAACCAAACATGCTTAGAGAACGCCAGACGAAAACCAATGAATGCAACACCTAAACCAAAAGGCATCGATAATCCAGGAATTTGCAAAGGCAAGCAAAAAGGCAGACTCAAAAAGACAAGAAACAACATACGTCCCTTACCTGACAAAATTCTTAGAATTTCTCCTATAGACAAAGTCGCTTGGTTCTGAGATTTTGTAAGCAAAACAGCAAGGGTTTCTCTTAAATCTTTCTTCTTCATGCATTATCCTGCCCTGAAATATCATCAGCAAAAACCGAAAGGTTTGCATCTTTTCTTTAGCATCAAAACCACCGATCTGTCACCTAATCTTTCAAGATTCGCGATGAAGCCAAGATGTTTATACCTTGGCTTCATCGCGAATCTTGCATCTTTTCTATCTCGCAACACGTCTAAGGGAGGATAGAGGGCAAGTTGAGATCGTTGAATAATTCGCGAGGATGCTTCATAATGTTTCCTTGAATCAAGGAGAATAAATATGGCGCACAAGAAACTTTCTCAAGTCTGTTTTTCC
>CAZEYJ010000225.1:0-2050 GCA_964516795.1 uncultured bacterium | reverse complement strand
CGGGAGTGACAGTTGTCGAGTCTCCGGCCGAAATGGGCTTCACCATGCAAAAAGTGATGAACCAGCGTTAAATTTTATGATCACAATCCCCGGAAAAATTCCGATCACGATCCATCCTGCTTTTTGGATTTTTGCCGCTCTGATCGGATACATGAACAGCTACACTTTCCTCGGAACGCTGATCTGGGTAGGGATTATTTTGATCTCCGTTCTCATCCACGAGTTTGGGCATGCCTTGACCGCCTGGTGCTTTGGCCAAAAGTCGCGGATCGAACTGATCGCCCTTGGAGGCCTGACTTATCACGACGGACAAAAGCTTTCGCTGTGGCGCCAGTTCATTATCGTCTTCAACGGCCCGCTGTTCGGCTTCCTGCTTTATCTGACTGCCTTTTTTCTCTTAAAAGTTCCTGCCATAGAACACAGTTCGTCCGCCCCTTTTCTTTTTCTTGTCCGCGCGGTGAATTTATTTTGGACGATTGTGAACTTATTGCCGGTAATGCCTCTTGACGGCGGCCAGCTGATGCGGATCATCATGGAGAAGATCTTTGGTTCCAAAGGGGTGAAGTACGCCCTTGTCATCAGCATGATCGTTTCTGTTGCGATCAGCTTAGCTTTTTTCCTGTACCAAGCGTTTATCATCGGGGCCCTTTTCTTCCTTCTGGCCTTCCAGAGTTTCGATACGTTCCGCAAGATGCGCAATTTTTCAGAGCCCGATCGGGATGAATCGCTCAAAGACCTTATGAGTCAAGCTGAAGATGCGCTGCAGCAGGGAAAGAAAAAAGAGGCTGAGGCTTTGTTCCAACGGATCAGGCAGATGGCCAAAAAAGGGATCATTTTCAATTTGGCCACCCAGTACCTCGCGTTTTTACTCTATGATGGAGGAGATTCGAAAGGAGCCTATCAGCTGTTAGTGTCGATCCGCCAAGAAATCGGGAGCGATGCCCTTTGCCTTCTGCACAAAGCAGCTTTTGAGCAGAAGGACTATCCCCTTGTCGCTGAGCTTGCAGGCAGCTGCTTTCAAACTTGGCCGACTGCGGAAACAGCCTTGCGCAATGCCTACGCCCACGCAGAGCTTGCCCAATCGGTCCCTGCCGTAGGCTGGCTCGAGACCGCTGTTACGGAAGGCGTCGACAATTTCAAAGATATTCTCAATGAAAAAACGTTTGATTCGATCCGGCAGAGCGAACCTTTCCAAGAGCTGATCAGCCGTCTCAAAGATGTCTAGAGGATTTCTTGATGCAGAGGATTTAGCTTCTTATGGTTTTTTATACCGAAACAACTTGAAGAATCGGGAATTTGGCAAGAAGGCTCTTTACCATGTTGATCTGATCCGAAGGGACAGTGTTCATGGACACGGCCCGAGGATCAGATCAACATAGTGAAGAAAAGCCGACGGAGCCAAAAACCGATTCTTCAGGTTGTTTCGGTATAATTTGCTCACGAAGGACGTAGGGATCCAAGTCGATGTCATCTCCCCATGACAATGTATCTGTTGCAGGATCTACTCGAACTTGATTAAAAAAATCAATCGACTTCCATGCTTCAAATACACCTTGGCCAACTAAATGACTCAGATCAACTTCTCCTTCTAGGCCATCGTCGAACTGTATCCAAACGCGATAATTTGGCCTTGATCGGCAAGCGATGATTTTTGCTCTTTTGAATTCCATACCTCCACATTTATTCGAGGGGCGGAATTTTGTGTAGCTTTTTATTGGTTGCAGCATAATTCCAATCTTCCATCAGTAGCAGCAAGTTTAGAATAATTTTTAAAACATTCCTACACAAAAGTTTTGCTTTTCATTCGGTTTTTTTTGGTACGATTGAAGTGGAAATGGTATACCGAACGTGTCTCAAAAATTGGATTTTCGACTGCGCCAAAGCCTCGGGGTTGAAATTTTTCAGAGGAGGGCTGTATTAATGCAATACAGCCCCCTCTGATAAATTTTAACCCTATAGTTTATAGTTTTCTCGGCTGATGCAAAAAAATCTTTCAAATGAAACGAGCTAGGTTCATAGTATTCTGTTCAAACTTTCACAAAGAATAGAA
>CAZEYJ010000224.1:0-6311 GCA_964516795.1 uncultured bacterium | reverse complement strand
TTATTTTGAAATAAATGTAGTTGAAAGCAAGTAATAATATATTTTATTTTAAGCTATTAGATGGTTTATTTCAATTTCTATCCGGGAGAAGCTTTCCTCCAGTGCAAAAAGAGCTCATGGATTATTTGACTAGAAAAAAATTGAGAGAGGAAGTACGCTGTCTCGATTCAATTTAGGCGAAATCTATGAAAAAACCACTTTTTGAAGGGAATAAGATCCACTTTACAAGCCTCGGATGTTCCCGCAACCTCGTTGATACGGAGGTGATGATCGGGATCTTGCTTAAGGCAGGCTATGAGGCGACGCCGGAGCTAGCGGAAGCCGACTACCTCATCGTCAATACCTGCGGCTTTTTGGCCTCTTCACGCCAAGAGTCGTGCGACACGATCGATGAGCTTTTTCAGGAGAAGAAAAAAGGGGCAAAAGTGATCGTCGCAGGCTGCATGGTCCAAAAGCACAAAGAAGAGATCAAGCAGAAATTCCCCGACGTCCATTATTTCCTCGGCTCAGGGGATGTGGAAAAGGTGCTCGAAGCGATCCAAGCGCCTCAGGCCGGAGAGGCCGTCACTTCTGCGCGGAGCTATTTAGAATGGGGAGAGGTACCTCGCCAGCTGTCTACGCCTCAGCATTTTGCTTATCTTAAAATAGCAGAAGGATGCGCTAAGCAATGTGCGTTCTGCATCATCCCCAAGATCAAAGGACCTTTGCGCAGCAAGCCGCAAGAAAGGGTTGTCAAAGAGTTCAATGCACTGCTCGATCAAGGGGTGCGCGAAGTGATCCTGATCGCCCAAGACTTGGGAGACTATGGCAAGGAGAGGAAAGAGCTCAACGGCCTGGAACATTTGGTTCGCGAGCTGCTCAAATCCCCACGCGACTTTTGGCTCCGTTTCCTCTATCTGTATCCCGATGAGATCACAGAAGAGTTGATTGGCATTATGGAGAAAGATCCCCGGATTTGCCGCTATCTCGACATGCCGATCCAGCATATCAACGACGGGATGCTCAAGGCGATGCGCCGCAAGACCAATCGGGAACAGATTATCAATATCATCAAGGCCCTGCGCGAGCGCCTTCCCGGAGTGGTCATCCGTACGAGCTTGATGGTCGGATTCCCTGGAGAAACGGAAGAGCAGTTTGAAGAGATGGTCAAATTTATCCAAGAGTATCCGCTCGACCATATCGGGATCTTCCAATATTCTTGCGAGGCGGAGTCGCCTTCGGCGAAAATGCCGGGCCATATCAGCGATGAGGTGAAGCAGGCGCGCTATGAAAAGCTCGCCAAAACGCAGATGAAGATGGTGAAGAAGCGGAACAAGGCCTATATCGGCAAGCGGCTTGAAGTCGTTGTTGAAGGATACCATCCCGAATCAGATTTTTTGATGCGCGGACGTTTTTACGGACAGTGTCCAGAGATCGACGGCCAGGTGATCATCAATGACGGAAGAAAAGTCAAGGCGTTTGGCGAGTGTTATGAAGTCGAGATCACCGACATCGCCGATTACGACCTGATCGGCCGCGTGATCGGACCTGTGGGCCAGCCTAAGAAACCAACAGCAGTTAAATCCTCTAAACTTCAGTTGGCATGATGCGCAGCATTCGATTAAAGCCGGGGAAAGAGAAGTCGCTTTTGAAAAGGCATCCTTGGGTTTTTTCGGGTGCGATCGCAGATTTTCCTCAGATTGAAAATGGGGAGATCCTTCCGATCTTCAGCGCTGCAGGCGATTTCTTGGCAAAAGGATATTTCCACAGAGAGAATTCGATCGCCGGCAGAGTGGTCACTTTTACCGATGAACCGGTCGAACAGGCTTTGTCCTCAGCGATCGACAGGGCCATTGCATTGCGCAAAACCTTCTTTTCAGATCCGGCGACCAATAGCTTTCGTCTGATCAATGCAGAAGGGGATGGGATGCCCGGCCTTGTAGTCGATCATTACGACGGGGTGCTCGTCATCCAAGTCAACACCTGCGGAATGGAAAAATTAAAAGGTCAGATCATTTCTTTGTTGATCGATCGGTGCCAACCTAAGGCAATTTTCGAGAAATCGACTTCTTCGGCTAGAAAGCAGGAGGGGCTTTCCGATGTGCAAGGGTGGGTTTACGGCAAAAGACAGGATCAGTTGATCATCCGAGAGAATGGGCTGTCTTTTCAGGTCTCCTTGGAGAAAGGGCAGAAGACCGGTTTTTTTCTCGATCAGAGAGAGATGCGCCAAACGATCGGTCTCTTAAGCTCAGGAAAAAGAGTGTTAAATTGCTTTTCTTACAGCGGAGGATTTTCGATCTATGCGCTGAAAGGGGGAGCTGCCCACGTCACCAGTGTTGATCTCAATGCAGAGGCTCTTGCTTTGGCAAAGAACAACACGGAGCTGAATCAATTGAACCCAGAGCGCCACACAATAGTCCAGGCGGACGTCTTTGATTTTTTGCGAACCGCCTCTGCGGAGTACGATCTGATCATCCTTGATCCTCCCGCATTCGCTAAAAAGCGGGGAGATCAAAACAACGCCTGCGCCGGTTATAAAGAGATCAACCGGCTTGGCTTTGAGCTTCTGAAAAAGAGCTCTTCAGATATTCCTCTCTTGCTGACTTGCTCCTGCTCCCATTTTATCGATGAGGAGCTCTTTCAAAATGTTGTCTTCCAGGCAGCTGTCGACGCAGGCTGCGATGGAAAAATCCTCTCAAAACAGATCCAGGCCAAAGATCATCCCATTTCCTTGGCCCACCCCGAAGGAAAATATCTGAAAAGCCTAATGATTACAGTTTGAGCTCTTTTAACTTAGAGACAGTCTTTTAAGGAGGACCCCATGTCTGTATCGCCGCTTCGAAGCAGTTCGGATGAAGAGTGGAACTTTGATTCTTTTGCTGGATCGAGTTCGCCTGTTCTTGAAACAGAGAAATCGATAAAGGATGCCGCCCTGGCGCAATTAAAGGCGTTTCAGGAGATGGAAGAACAAAAAGAGTTGCAAGAGAAACCTCTGCAGCGCTCGATGTATTTTCACAGCACAATCCTTATCCTTGCATCGGCAGGATGTTTTGATGAGGCGCTCGAGCTGATCAACCGGGCAGAAACAGAGCAGGTTTGGCAATCTTCCTTAGATTCGCGGGCTAAAAGCTATCTCTATGTCATAGAAACATTCATTGAAAAAGGTTTTCACGATAAAGCTAAAAATTTGTATAGTCACGCTTTAGAGGGCAAAGTTTGGGATGGGTTTGCTAAGCAGCAAGAAGTGGCTTTGCAAGCGCTGAACGAAGTGGGCTATCGTTATCTTTAGAATTTGTCGTTGAATTCAAGTTCTGTTGACTTCTCGGTTCTTGAGAGCCGAATTAACCTAGCTGCGGAGGTCGAATGATCAAATTTCGATTTATTTCTCCTGGTGGGCCAGATTACGCAGCAGAAAGGATGCTCCGCTGGGAGGTGCTCCGCAAACCGTTGGGAATGCCTCCCGGATCTGAAGGACTTCCTGAAGATGATGTCAGTCTCCATCTCGTCGCCCACATCGGCAAGAAAATTGTCGGGTGCGTCTGTTTTTTTCCCGAATCTAAAACAAACGGCCGGATCTTCCAAATGGCCATTAGCGAAGAGTATCAAGGCAGGGGATTTGGACGCAAGCTGCTGCTGACATTGGAACGCTCCCTTGTTAAAAGAGGAGTTGAAGAAGTTTACCTCTATGTCCGCTCAGAATCGGAAGGGTTTTATCAAAGGCAGGGTTACCATTCGGAAGGGGATTTGGTCAAACAGTTCGGCGAATGGTATCGGTTAATGAAAAAACGGTTTTCTCTGCATCTTGAACTTAAAGAGGTTTAAAAGCTTACCATGAAATACCGGTTTACCCGTTACACCCTATTGTCTGTCCTTGTTGCTACCATGGGTGGTTTTCTCTTTGGCTATCATACAGGGATTATCTCAGGGGCCCTGATCTTTCTTGCCCCCGCATTCGATATGACCCCGATCGCCGAGGGGTTTGTTGTCAGTATTATTTTGCTCGGCGCTGTCGCAGGAGCGCTTGTCGCAGGAACCCTGTCCGATTGGCTCGGCAGAAAAAAGACGATCCTATTAACCGCCCTTATCTGCATCTTAGGGGCAACGATGATCAGCGTTGCCCATAGTTTTTTCTTTCTCTCTTTTGGCCGTGCCTTGACAGGCATTGGGATCGGGATCATCTCATTAAACTCTCCTTTGTACATCGCCGAAATCTCTCCGCCTCATTACCGAGGGAGGTTTGTTTCCCTCAACCAGCTCGCGATCACGCTGGGAATTTTGGTCGCTTATGCTGTCAGTTTGATCTATTCGAATGCAGGGCAGTGGAGAATGATGTTTGCCATTGGAGTGGTTCCTGCGCTCATCCAAATCTGGGGCCTTATCTTCATTCCCGAAACACCTTCTTGGCTTTTAATGAAGCAACAAGAAAAAAAAGCTGTCGGCGTCTTGCAGAAGCTGCGGCGGGATACCGATTGGAAAGCGCATTTAGGGGAAATGAAAAAAAACGCGGCGCCCCAAAAAAGGGGAGGGTGGGCAGTCCTGCTAAAGCCTCAGCTACGTTTTGTGCTGATTATCGGCATTCTCCTCAACTGCTTCCAGCAGATCACAGGGATAAACACCGTCATTTATTACGCCCCTAAAATTTTCCAAATCGCAGGTTTTGGTTCAGCGTTCGGAGCGATCTTGGCCACCCTTGGGGTCGGGGTGGTCAATACGATTTTTTCTGTGGTTTCCGTTTGGCTACTGGATAAGCTGGGCAGGCGTCCTTTGCTTATTTGGGGGATGGCGGGGATGGTTGTCAGCTTAAGCATCCTTGCTGTCGCCTTCTTCACTCAATCAGAACTGATCGACTTGATTGCAATCGTCAGTTTAATGATCTATGTCGCTTCGTTTGCCATCGGGCTTGGGCCGATCCCTGCACTGTTCCTTTCTGAAATCTATCCCCTTAAAATCCGCGGCAAGGCAATGACGCTGGGAACGATGAGTAACTGGTTTTTCAATTATCTCATCTCGCTGACATTTCTTGATCTTCTCGATAAACTCGGCGCGAGCGGAACGTTCTGCCTTTATGCGGGCATCGGCGTCCTTGCGTTTTGGTTCTTCTGGCGTTATATTCCGGAGACCAAAGGCAAGAGTTTAGAGGAGATTGAAGAACAACTTGTCAGTAAATAGCGCGATGTGCGAATTTTCGATGATCTTTCTGCCGCTGCGCTTCATCGCAAGTTTGGAAAAATCTAAGGAGACACTATGGCACTCGCCCAAATCGAAAAATGGTTAGGACCTCAAGCAAAAGACCTATTGACCCATGTTTGCAAGACAATCCCTAAAGAGCGGCTCCATGCCCCCGGGGCAGATTGGGTAGACAGGATCTTTTGTCCATCTGACCGAAATATCAGGGTCTTAAGAAGTTTGCAATCTCTCTACAATCATGGAAGGCTTTCACAAACGGGATACCTGTCGATCTTGCCGGTCGACCAGGGGATCGAGCATACTGCCGGCGCATCGTTTGCTCCCAATCCTGAATATTTCGATCCGGAGAACATTGTGAAATTGGCCATCGAAGGGGGTTGCAACGCCGTTGCGACGACTTATGGCATTTTGGCCAGCGTGGCGCGCAAATATGCCCATAAAATCCCTTTCCTTATGAAATTCAACCACAATGAGCTCCTCTCTTATCCTAATCGGTACGATCAGACCCTGTTTGCATCGGTCAAACAAGCTTATGAAATGGGCTGTGTCGCTGTCGGCGCCACGATCTATTTTGGTTCTGCAGAAAGCCGCAGGCAAATTATCGAAGTGAGCGAAGCTTTTGCGCTAGCGCATGAATTTGGGATGGCAACTGTCCTTTGGTGTTATTTAAGGAACTCAGCCTTTAAAACACCGACAGCCGATTTCCATGAAGCGGCAGATCTCACAGGCCAAGCCAACCATCTTGGAGCTACGATTGGCGCTGATATCGTCAAACAAAAGCTCCCTGAGAACAATGGCGGGTTCAAGACATTGAACTTTGGCAAGCAAACGGAAAAGATGTATTCGAGCCTTTGTTCTCCGCATCCCATCGACCTGTGCCGCTACCAAGTCATCAACGACTACATGGGCCGGATCGGGTTGATCAATTCGGGCGGGCCTTCGGGAGAAAATGATCTGGGCCAGGCTGTGATGACAGCAGTCATCAACAAACGGGCAGGAGGGATGGGCCTGATCTCAGGGCGCAAAGCCTTCCAAAAACCGATGAAAGAGGGGATCGAGCTCTTGAACGCTATTCAGGATGTCTACCTCTGCAAAGAGATCTCCTTAGCTTAAGAGTCTGTCGTTGAAATCAGTTTCTGTCGATT
>CAZEYJ010000223.1:0-1822 GCA_964516795.1 uncultured bacterium | reverse complement strand
TCCTCAGGAAACTGAGGCTTTTTTGCATCTTTTTTCTGGGGCTCTGTTGCGGTTGGCAAATCAGACGATCGTTGAAAATAGGGCAGTCAAATCAAGCGGTTGTTATCGCTTTTTCAGCTACCCAGTAAATCAGGGACGACTCAATAAGTAAATAATCAAAGGATGTTTTGCTGAAGTCAATCCCCTTGAGAATGTTCAGTTCATATCCTTCTGTGTCGAGGCTAAAGAGATTAACATGTCGAATTTCGCACTCATCGAGGATGGATTGCAAGGAGCGCACTGGAACGGTGACTAGATCAACATCCCTTTGCCTTTGAGTGTGAATACTTGCAATCGAAGAGCCGTCAAAATCGCCTTGGACAAAAGTTCCATCTTCCTCAAATGAGCCTAAAGCACAGGAAAAGCATCGAGATTTTGGACGATTGAGACATAATTGTTCATATAGCATAGGGCAAGGTTCTATTAGAATGCCTGTCCAATTCAGCCGGTTTTCAAAAAGCTTCGTATTTGATTGCAAGATCCCTTGGACAGCTCCAGCCTCAACAAAAATGCCATTTTCTATGTTGAGCAACTCTAATAATTTGAGGTCTAAGGGGGTGCCTTTTGCATCAGGCAAGGCGTAAGATTCCTCCAAAGGGATATAATTTGATTGAGATCTTGTTGCTTCTGAAGAAAGCAGGAGGTAATCAGTTGGGAGAAATCGGGAGTGGGAACCTGCCATTTCCAGTAGAGGGAATAAAGAGGAGAGGGCCTTAGATTCTTCATAGAGATCAGGAGATTGTCTAAAATCGTCTTGGCGGATGTTTTGAAATAGCCACGCATAAAATGTGCAAAAATCCAGTTTGATTGAAGCTGTTTGGGATTCGATAGCGCGGTTGTAGGTCATCCACAGGTTTGTGTCTGAATAGGCAAGGTTGATGTTTTGCAGTGCTTCATGGTAAAGGCGGTCGGCGCTGTTCATTACCATAATGATGTCGGAGCTGGAGTTGGTTTTAGTCGCTAGGGCGATGCTAGCCAGAGCGCCAAGGCGTTCCGGGTTCCGGACCAGCGTCACTTTTTTTTTCGAGTCGTATTGATTCAGATAGTTTTGAACGCGATCGGGTGTCCCATCTGAGGAGGCATCATCGACATAAACGACCTTAAAATTTGTGTATTGCTGTCTGATCAAAGATTTCAAGTTGGCCTCGCAGCAATCCGCCGCATTGTGTGAAAGCACGACCACAGTGATTGGTTTTTGTTCAGAATAAAGGGAGGGTAGATGGAGATGGAAAAAGAGGGAAAGGATGATGAGAAGCCATTTCATTGGATGTCTCTTGGTTGAAGTTGTTTCGTTATACCGAAACAACCTGAAGAATCGATTTTCGGCTGCGTCAGCTTTTCTTCAATATTTGGATCTGGTCCTCGGGCCGTGTCTATGAACACTGTTCCTTCGGATCAGATCCAAATATTGAAGAGCTTCCTAGCCGAATTATCGATTCTTCAGATTGTTTCGGTATAAAGGCTGCTTTAGATTTGTAGCAAAGGGAAAAAATAGATTGCCATTGTTTTTTTGAAAAAAGGCTAAAGCGAATTGTGGAACACGCTTTTTTTGCAGACGAAGAAGCTTGGCTGTGCTCTTGCAAAGAAATAGTTTTGAGCGATTTCGCTTTTCTTGCTTCAGCGACAAAAGTTCTATAAAAAATCTCTCTTTTGTTTTTTTGCTCAATCTCCTAGACTTCTATCTTTCATGTAGTGGGAATCTGCTGTGATTATCGCCGTTTATTCGAAGTTTGATGTTGACCGGTTGTTAAAGTTTTGCAATCTGGTTTTGATGGCGCTGATC
>CAZEYJ010000222.1:0-5968 GCA_964516795.1 uncultured bacterium | reverse complement strand
GAGCTTGCCGATCATGGCGATCGCTTTGGCTTTTCCGATGGTCGCCATGCTTCCCTTGTCAAAGTATTCAAAGGGAGGGCGGCGGTCTTTAGGGATCAGTTTTTTGAGGATTTTAGCGACATATTTTCCTTCTTGGATTGCCGCGGGGGCGATGGCGGGAAGGGGTTTTCCTTCTTTCGACATGACGCAGGCGGCATCGCCGATGACAAAGATCTCCGGATGGTCGGGGATGGTCAGATCGGGGCCTACGACCACTCTTCCTTGTCGGTCGAGAGGGACATTCAATTTTTGCAACAGCGAAGAGGCTTGGTTTCCTGCAGCCCAGATGATGTTCCTCGATTCGATGAACAGATCTTCGACTTGGACCCCATTTTCTGTAATATTGACCACTTTTTTCCCCGTGATGACGGTGACGCCGAGTTTTTCCAGGTCCTTTCTAGCGCGCTTGGAAAGACGCTCCGGATAACTGGGTAAAATATTGGGGAATGCTTCGACGAGGTAGATGCTGGATTTTTCAGGTTTGATATTGCGGAAGTTTTTAAACATGGTCTTATGGGCGATTTCTGCAATGGCCCCAGCCATTTCAACGCCTGTCGGGCCACCTCCGATCAGGACGAAGTTCAAATATTTTTCCGCCTCAGAAATGCTGTCGAGCCGTTCCGCTTTTTCAAAGGAGATGAGGATCTGCTCTCTGATTTTAACGGCGTCTGTGAGGGTCTTGAGGCCCGGAGCAAATGCTTCCCATTGATCGTTGCCGAAGTAGCTATGGCGCGCGCCGGTGCAGACGATCAGATAGTCATAGCCGTGCAGATCGCCGTTGCTGATCCCAACTTGTTTTTTTTGGGTGTCGATAGAGACTATTTCTCCCATGATCACAGTTGTATTGTCTTGGTTTCGGAAGATCTCGCGCAGAGGGGTTGCGATGTCTCCGGGGGATAGCGCTGCTGTTGCCACTTCGTAGAGAAGCGGTTGGAAAAGATGGTGGTTGGTTTTGTCGATGAGCAGAATATCTAGCTGCGCCCTTTTAAGTGCGCGGGCGACATTAAGCCCTGCGAATCCTCCTCCAATAATGATAACCTTGGGATATCTCATACATGCTCTTGAAATTGAATAGCTTTTATATACCGAAATAACCTGAAGAATCGAGTTTTGGCTGTGTCGGTTTTTCTTCAATGGTTTGATCTGATCCGAAGGGACAGTGTTCATAGGCACAGCCCGAGGATCAGGTCAAACTATTGAAAAGCCTTCTAGCCAAATTCCCGATTCTTCAGGTTATTTCGGTATAAATACATCGAAAGGGAAATTGGAATATTTTTCAACTGATTTTGCCCGCTGAGACTCTGAAAGGCAGTCTCTGTACCGAAACAACCTGAAGAATTGCTTTTCGGCTGCGTTGGCTTTTTTTAAATATTTTGATCAGATCCTCGGGCCGTGTCTATGAACACTGTTTTTTTGGATCAGATCAAACTATTGAAGAGCCTTCTTGCCGCATTCCCGATTCTTGAGGTTGTTTCGGTATAATTTGTGGGAGGCTTGCTTTTTTCTTTCAAAAAAGAGAAGATCCTTTTAAAATTGCTCCTTGTTTTTTTGAATTCCACGGTGATTCTTCATCTTAAAAATCAAGAGTCGATCCTGAGGGTAGATGTATTGTGTTCATGATCTCTTTGAGAAATATGGCGGCCATTTAGGTCTTCAGCTCATAGCGGGAAAGACGGGATTGAAAAGGCCTATCAAGCTCCCCGAAGTCCATCGGCCGGGCTTGAGCTTGTCTGGCTATTTGAAGAATTATGTCAGCCAGCGCCTTTTGGTCTTTGGCAATGTGGAAACTCTTTATCTTAAAGATCTCAATCGCGTGGTAAGGGTTGAACGGCTTCAGGGGATTTTAACGGCGCAAACTCCTGCAGTGATTGTCGCGGGCCGCTATCAGCCTGTCAAAGAACTTGTCAATTTTTGCGAGCGGGACGGCATTCCCCTTTTCCGTGCGAGCATGACAACGATGAACCTCGTCAGCAAAATGACGATGCTGTTAAACGAAGAGTTCTCTCCTACAATGACGTGCCATGGAACCCTTGTCGAGGCCTTCGGCGTCGGTGTTCTGATCCAGGGAGATTCTTCTGTTGGAAAAAGCGAGGCGGCCTTAGGGTTGATCGAGCGGGGGCATCGTTTGATCTCAGATGATGTCGTCAGGATTAAACTTCGCGAGGGAGCTTATCTCGAAGGATCGGGCCCTGAACTGACCCGTCATTTGATGGAGATCCGTGGGATTGGAATTATCAATGTCGGCCATTTGTACGGAGCGGTCTGTGTCCGCGATGAGAAGACGGTAGACATTGTTGTCAAACTTGAAGACTGGGACGATAGGCGGTTTTACGACCGGATCGGATTGGATGAGAAGTATTGCGATATCTTAGGAATCAAGATCCCTTACCATATTCTTCCTGTCAAGCCGGGAAGGGATGTCGTCCTATTATTAGAGACGATTGTTCTTAATCATCGATTAAAAGAGATGGGATATAATTCGGCTAAGGAATTTAATGCCAAGTTATTGGAAACGATAGCTAAAAAGCAAAATCAGGGGAAACAGATCAGTGAAGCTCTCGCGGAAAGTTAAAGTAAAAAATGCGCTCGGCCTACATGCTCGGCCGGCGACCGTCATTGCTAAATTATTGCAAGGAACTTCTTCTTCTGTGTCTTTTACTTATCGCAGAGAGTCGGTCAATGCTCGTAGCATCATGAGCGTCCTTATGTTGGCAGCGACGAAAAATTCGCAGATCACGATTGAGATCGATGGAAGGGATGCAGAAGAGATCATGGAACGTTTAGTTGATGCGTTTGAAAATAAATTTGGGGAATGAGGAATGAAAGAGCATCCTGAGGAACATCGATTTCAAGGTTTTCCTGTTAGCGAGGGGATTGCGATCGGGATCCCTTTCTTTCTGCATCATGAAGAAGAGCTTATTCCCGAATTCCCGATCACGATTGGCGAAGTCGATGATGAGATTGCAAGGTATCGAAGGGCCCTTTTTTCCAGCCGCGAAGATTTGAAGCGGCTCCAGTCTGATCTTGTTCAAGAAGGATCGAGCGATGTGATCACCATCATCGATGCCCATATTCAGATGCTCGAAGATCCGATGATGACCGTTCAAATGGAAGAAAAAATCAGGCAGATGCTTCAGAATACTGAGTCGGTCTTTCATTCGGTCATGAGTGATTATGAGTCTCGCTTCTCTCGCAAAAATGATGCTTTTTTCCAGCAGCGACTGATCGATGTGATGGACCTTGCCAAACGGGTCCTTGGACATCTATGTCCGAAAGAGAAAGTATCGATCGATGATATTCCGTTTAATTCAGTTGTTTTCGCTCAGGATTTGATCCCCTCTTATTCAGCAGCGGCCCATGTTTCCCGCGTCAGTGCGTTCGTCACGCAAGGAGGAGGTGGAAATTCCCATGCGGCATTGATCGCCCGGGCCAAAGGGATCCCTTATGTCTCCTGCATAGATATCCAGGCGATCCGCCAGATCTCTTGCGCCACAGTCATTGTGGATGGCCAGACGGGCGATGTGATCCTCAATCCCCGGCCGGAGACCTTGATCAAGTATCAGCAGCGGAAGACTTCGTTAAAAACCAGCCTTCAGATTTTGCAGAAGGAGTTGCAATACGACACGGAAACGATCGATGGATTTCCTGTCCGGGTCTATGCCAATATTGGCCACCTCAATGATATCGATTCGCTTGCCCAGGCGGGCGCCGACGGGGTGGGGTTGTTTCGAACGGAATATCTCTTCTTTCAAAATGAGGAGCAAGTTTCTTCAGAAGAAGCGCAATATAAAACCTATTTTGAGCTGCTGAAGAAATCAGGCGACGCCCCTGTTGTGATCCGGGTCTTTGATGTCGGTGGAGATAAGAATCCCGATTTTCTCAAGGTGGATTCTAAAGAAGGGCATCCTGTTTTTGGAGCGCGCGGCATTCGCTATCTGCTCCGCCATCCTGATCTGTTCAAGGTCCAGCTGCGGGCTATCCTCCGCGCTGCGGTGCATGGAGATGTCAGGATCTTACTGCCACTGATCTCCGATGTGTGCGAGCTGATCCAGGTCCGCCAGCTTATTAGTGAAGTCAGTGACGAATTAAGGTTTTACGGGATCGAACATAAGGAAAATATTCCGGTCGGCTGTATGATCGAGGTCCCCTCCGCCGTGCTGATTTGCGACGTGCTGGCAAAGCACTGCGATTTTTTTTCCATAGGGACGAATGACCTTGTCCAATATACGCTGGGAATAGACCGGACGAATCCGATGATGAGCGATTCGTGTTACCCGGCGCACCCTAGCATCGTCCGGATGATCAAGATGGTCGTTACGGAAGCCCGCCGGCTGAACCGCCCCGTTTCGATCTGTGGAGAGATCGCATCTAACCCCTTGTTCATCCCGCTTCTATTAGGCTTGGGGGTTAGCGACTTTTCCTGTTCAATCCGCTATATCCCTCTTGTGAAAAAAGCGGTCCGTCAATGTTCTCTGCTGAGCGCTTATGATCTGGCCCAAAGGATCTTGCAGCTGAGCTCATCTGTGGAAGTATCGCATGTTCTCTTAGAAGTGGCGAAAGTCTCCAACTGATGCACCAAGATCAAGATGTGTCATTTTGGACTTGATCGCAGTGATTATGTCGTTTATGCGGTCGAAACCCGATTCTTCTGGTCGCTTCGCTGTATCTTCTCGCTTTATTTATTTTTTTATCTAGATAAGTTTTTATTTCTTTGAATTATATTTTATTTGTTTTTGATTTTCTTTCGATTTATTTTTAGGTTTTGTCTTTTTTAATTTTAGTTTATATTTTTTTTAAACCGCGTCTTTGTTATTATTGCATTGCGTATCTTTGCAATATAATATAAATACGGTTTAAAAATGTCTAGTTTAGTAGTGAAAAGCTATTCTCCTGAATTAGTTCAGAATATTCCTGTTTATCATTCTGTTGAAGAGGCAAAAGCACAAGCGGAAGCTAATTTAAATGTTATTGAGAAATTAAAATTAGAATTTGGGGCTTCTGTGGCTAAGGAGGTTTGGAATAAAATCCTCCCGCATTTGCAAGAGCAGTATTTACAAGGGACCGAGTCGTTGGAACCTCATGAGCAACGCCTTAAACGAGAAGGGTTGAAAATTCTTTTAACTCATTTAAAGGAAAGATGTAGCGAGGCTTTGGAAAGAGGAACGATTCCTCAAGCTCTTATCCATCGATGGCTTTTATCTCAAAATCCTCAACAGATTCGTTCTTTTATTCGAAACGAGGAATTGTTTTCAGAGGCTTTAGCTCAGCAGGAAAAGAAATATTGCCAGGATGTTGCAAAGAAAAATCTTAAATTGATTGAGCACTTTAAGAGGGTTTATTCTCAAGAGGTGGTCGACGCGGTTTATGGCTCGATCTCCATAGATAGGCGGAGCGGGCTTGAAAAAGGAACGACCGACCTTGTTAAATTTGTCCATTCCTTCCGCTCAAAATGTGGTGAATTGGCGAACTTGTCGGAGACGATTGGAATTTTACCGGAAGGAAAAGAGCTCATCGACTTTTTTAAGACGGCAAAAATTGAAGCATATCGAGAAGGGGCTCAAGGCGTTTATTTTGTCGCAGGCCATTTTAAACAAGTGCCGTTGACGGTTGTTGTGAAAGTGAGCGATAACCCACGCCAAGAGGGGTTTGCCACACAGCTGCTAGCAGGGCTTTCTATTAAAACTCCTTCTATTCATATCTTGGACTGCCAAAGGGAACTAGAAGCTGGCCAGTTGATCAATCAAGCGTTGCAGCATTTTCCACAATATCAGGAGCGGTATGGATCGACTGATCAAAATCAGGTTGTCCTGATGGGCTGTGTTCCCGGAATGACTTTGGAGCGATTTGGGGAGTTGCCTATCTCGCAAGAGGATGAGGCTTTGCCTTCTCTTAATGAGCAAGTCTTTCTGGACATCGGGCAGATTGCTGC
>CAZEYJ010000221.1:0-2606 GCA_964516795.1 uncultured bacterium | reverse complement strand
ACATATTCTGGATAGTTGTTGCGATGCTTGGAACTCTTTCTGCTCAACTATCGGTGCTGTGCGTCAATTGTGTACGAGAGAATGGGCAACGACTAAAAGTTATTTTTGATAAATGGTATAATTGCCCGTTCTTGTTCTCTTAAGGGGTTTCTGTGCTGGGGAGTTAGCAGGCCTCCATCGGGGTTTTCTTCAATGAACGAACAAAAGCGGGCATCATCATTATCGTGGACCTTTTCGATTTGAGCGATACAGTGGTATTCGCCATTTCTTCTGATTTCTCCTGCTGACATAAGGGATCCTTTTGTTTTTTATTAAAATAGTTTTGTTTTAGCGCTTTTTTATCAAAAGCATTTTATCATTTACAGCTTTAATTGTCAATTAATTTGTTTTGTCAATTTAAAATTTAATTATGTTTTTAAAGGTGGATTAAAAAGGCTGTCGCTAATTAGCAGATTGGATCTAGATTTTCTAGGTTATTGATAATCAATATGTAAAAACGCCGCAGAGCACTGAGAAGATCCTTTGACAGCGGTGAGCGGGATGTTCGGGGGGAAGAGCCCTTAAGTAGCTGAATCCGGCTTGCGACAGCCGCACTTCTTCCCCAATTGCTTCTGAAAGGCGTTGCAAAGAACGGTTCCTCTCGGTTTTTAGGATTTGCAATTGGTTCTGCAGCGCTTCGAGCGGTGTTCCATCTTCCAGGAGCAGTTGTGGATATTGGTAGAACTCGTCGAGGTTTTCCGATGCGTTCAGGAAATGTATTTTGCACTCTTCTACGCGCTGCCTGTGGTTTGGAAGGTCCAGTAGGACTGCTCCAAGTCTTGCCTCATAAGCGAGGTTGGAGAGAAGAAGGGGGGCGGAAGCCCGCCGCGAGGGCTCGATATAGGCCATGGAATAAACGAGGAAATCGATCGGAGTTGCAATGGGGATGTCCGCAAATAAGTTATCCCTTCCTTTGGCCAGGAGGTCTTCTTGTATCCATTGAGTCCTTTGGCAGAGCGCGTTAAGGGTCTTCTCTTCAATGGAAATTCCCGAAGGGCTTTGATAAAAAGATGTGAGGAAGGCGTTGAAGCGATCGAGAATTGGTTGGCTGAGCAAGCGGTTGGAATCGGAGGTGACCTGCGCTTCGAGCTTACAGATGATCAGCATGGCGGACCATAGGTCTTCTTTTGAGCTGGCAATTACAAATTGGCGCATGGGATAAGTTGTCAACTTGCCGTGCTTATTGGCTAGAATGAGCCGTTCCGGAGCAATGAACTCTGCAGTTCCTTCTACAACAGATTCGGCATGCTCTTTGGCCAAAGTATCTAAGTCGATAATTTTGACACCGCAGATCTTCCCATCTGAATTCCGGCAAACGACAACATTAGAGGGTTTTAGATCGTTGTGGGTAAGTCCATTTTCATGAAGGGACTTGAGCCCTTTGATTAAACAGATATAAATCCTCGCTCTTTCTTCCGGCGTTAGCAGGTTCACATTGATTTTAGACAAGCTCTCGTGGCCGAGTTCTGATACTCTGATTCCCAGTTCGTGGTCCATGACACGGCTAATACTGGAAAATTTGCCTAAGATGTGATGGATATTTTGGACGTATGTCCCAGCTTTGAGCTGGCGATTCAAAATGGTCATGTTGTGGTGGCGGCTTCGATTGACAGCCCTTAGAGTTCCTCTCCGGCTGATGCCAATATGGAACCGGTTGTTGCAGCCATATCCTTTGTGTTGGTTGACCATGATATAGAATTTAGCTTGTCCGCTTTTGGAAAAGCCGACCCGCTCAACGGTGATCAGGCCTTGGTTTTTAAGCGATTCAAAGTGTTGCGATCCGAGTGCTAGGTCCCCATTTCCCAGGTGGTGGCATAAGTTGCTCAAAGCGTGGTCTGCGTCAATGCCTAACTCCTTCAAGACGCCGGGGCAGTCTTGATGGGAAATGTGTTGAAGGTCGATGATCGCCCTTCCGCAGTCGGTCAAAGGGTTTCTAAGGCAGTAGCTATTCCTGCTGGCGTTCGGTTGAATGAATACAGGGGCGCTCTTTTCTGTGAGGATCATCGCCAAGCATCGGTATTCGTCTTGATTTCCTCCAATTGTTCCTATAGCGGACATAAAAAATCTCTTTGATCAGTTTTAGAGGATGTCTACAAACTTAAGGTTCGTTGACAGTTTCTTAGAGTCTGTTGTTGAAATCAGTTTCTGTCGATTTTTCGGTTCTTTTAAGTCGATTTTTGAATCTTTTTCGGGGGTTAATATCAACATTACGTATATTAACCCCCGAAAAAGATTCAAAAATCGACCAAAATAATCCAAAAACTCGACGAAACCTGATTTCAACGACAGACGCTTAGTTAAATTGGCTCGCATTTGCTTTTAATGTCAGTTCAGAGCAGATCTTTTGGTTTTGATAGGCAGGGTGTCGAATTGGGAGAGCTTTTAAATGGAGAAGGCCGGTTTGCGCCAAGTGGATTTCTTGCCTGATCGCTTCTGAAAGGTGTTGCAAGGAGGCATCTCGCGCCGTTTGTAAAATGGACCTGCGGTCTTGCAGGACTTGGATTGGTGTCCCGGCTTCTACCGCTACGGGTTCATATTGAGAGAATGCACACAGCTCTTCTGATGCG
>CAZEYJ010000220.1:0-3794 GCA_964516795.1 uncultured bacterium | reverse complement strand
TGCCAGACTGACTGATGAGCAGGTCGGCGAGCAGCTGCATGCCCGTTCTTGGCAAGACCCAGAGTATGTTCTTTATAATCGGGAGCGGATCAAAGACACCTTTCAGGTGGTCTTGCTCTATCTCAAACAGCTTTATGAAAGGCAAAAAGGACAGTTAAGGGACGTCCACACCCAAAGAGGGATCCAGGCCCTCATGCTCCTTGCAGCGGAGGCGGCTGAGAAAATGGACAAGTTTACGGAGAAAGCGACCGGATCTAAAAAAGAGCAGAGCATTTTACAGCTCAGGGAATATCAAGAGCTTCAACACTTTTATCAAACGAAGATCATCCATAAGTTCAACAACTATCTCGAGATCAAGGAAGGATGGCAGGAGGAGTGGGCAGGCGCGGCCGAAGAGGAGGTCATTGCCCTTGATCAGTATGGTCTGCGCGGTTTGGATGCTGTCCGCCGGGATAAAGAGTATGAGCTTTTTATGCTGCGCAAAGAGGATGGAAAGCCCTTTTTCAACCGGGAGCTGCTCCGCCATTTGCGCTTAGTGGGAGAGTTCGACACGATTTTTACCGAAAGTTCGGGAGAGGACCTTTTCCTGAAGATCAAAATGGTCCAGGACAAGGAGCTACATCATGCCGCTCGGGAGATCCTCCATTTGGCGGCGCCTTATATCGATGATTATTTCAAGGAAGCGTTGCGCCATAAAGACAGTGAATTCGCCGCATCGGTCAACAAAGCCCTCATGGCGTTGATGCTAGCGGGAAATCCGCGCAACCTGATCCAGAATACGATAGGCAAAAGCTGCTTTAAGTATTTTACCGATTTTCACCATTACCTCCGCAAAGCCCTCTCTTCTTCCGAATATCTCAGCTATGCCGCCAACCCCTCAGAGGGTTCGAGTCCTTTCTTCCACTTGCTTTTCAAGCTGGTCCATGGGTTGAGCTTTTCGTTTTTTACGCGTAGCGTCACGCGAAAAGAGATGGTGAACTTCATCCGTTCTTTAGTCGAAGAGGGGGCCAAAGGGGTTTCCGTTGAGCCGGCAGCCCATAGTCCTGTTGCCCTTTGGAATAATCTGACCGACGAGGACCTGCAGATCCGTTACGCCCTCAAGCAATATCCCAATGGCCCGATGATGAAGACGGTGGACCTCTTTACAAAAGAGCAGCAGCTGCTTGGCTACGATCCGCTGGCCCAAGAGAATTTTCCATCTCAATTGTATGCCTTTTCCAATGATCAGATGCATATCAGCTGTCTGCGGATCCCTTGCCCGGTGCGCCAGGAGTACGTGAGCAAAGCAGAAGCGGTAGAAGAGTTTTACGGGTTTTTGCGTTCGATCGGCGCAGGCAAGAAAGGACAGCGCCATCTGCTCCTTAACTTGCAGGATAGGACCTCATGGCAGGACCATGCTCGCTGCCTGGTGTTAGAAGAGCTTCAGAAGAATGGGGAGTATGCAGGCTCCCTCGTCGTAGCCTCCTTGCCTAAGCATGGGGATTTTTATACCCAGTCAGGGCCTTATGCCGACCTTAATGACGCAGGCGAGTTTATCGCGATGTTTAAAGAGCAGCTGGCAAGCGGCGAGGCGTGTGGTTATTTCCTCTCAGGGGTCATGAGCAGCAAAGAGCTTCAAGCGTTTTGCAATGAAGCAATGCCGCTTATTCATCGCTGCTTTTTTGGAGATAAGGCCGATCTTCTTCGGAAAAACCGGCTCGATTTCATCGAGATCTTTCATCTTTTCTTGGCGTTGAAGCTCATCGATCTCTCTGAGCCTGGTACGATCAGTTTTACATGCAAGGATGGGATCGATTCCGGTCCGGCCGCCAGCGCTGAGCTCTACGCTTTCCTCAAGATGATGAACAGCGAAAAGCCGTGGAGCAAAGTGGAAAAGGACTTTTTTGCTTGGATGATCTATTCCTCCGCGCTGGTCTTGCGCGACAGGGCGATCGACAATCAGTGCTTAGGCAGGGCCCTTAGCGCCCTTGGCACGGTCAATGCTGAGGTCGAAGCTCAGCGGAAAGAGCTCCTGCGCGGCTGCAGCAAGCTCTATACTCTGCGGTTCTTTGACAACCTCTTAGTCCAAGAGGGCTAAGAGGCGGTCGACGAAACTTAAGTTCGTAAACAGTCTCTAAAATCCGTATGTTGTGTTCTCAAATGGGCTGCCGTTGACTAGGATCTGGCAGGCAATATGCAGCCTGCATGTTGTATCAGCCGAGTTCTCATCAATTTTTTCCCAATGAATGAGATGTTCAGTGATTTTCAAGTGGCAGGAGATCGAAGAGACCGGCTTAGCCTCTTTGTCTTCTAATCTCGATATCAGTCCGGCATATCGCCCATTGAGTTTGGCAGTTGCTTGGGCGAGCAGGCCTTCGGCATGTTCAGAAAGAATGGCAATATCGACATAATGGGTCGGAGTGCTGTACTCGAGTTTCTCTATGAGACCCTTAGGAGATGCGAGGGCTGTTGAGATCTCTGTGTTAAGCGCTTCTGTCAATAGGCCCTCCAGTTCCCAGTCAGCGGCATAGTCTAAGTGCAAAGACTTCATGAGATAACTGCTTAACGTTGAGGCGAGCCTGCGCGTGTGCTCAGCTGTAAAGCTTTTTGCAAAGGTCTCCACTTCAGTCCGCGTAAAGAAGGGGTGGCATGGTTCGCTCGAGAACAGGTAGGTTTTCCGACGATAGCAGACAGGAATTTGGTGGGTATATTGCTGATACGTTTCAGAAGGGACCAAGAGGCCATCGGGGTTAAATTCGAAATTGAGATTTTCTGGCTCATGGAATGCAGCGCATAAGCCTCCGTTAAACCCATTTTCTTCAATTTCACCGGGAGGCGCGCTATTTTCTTGGGCACGTTCTTGTTTACGCACCTTGCGATAAGAATGGGACTGGACCCAATCGACAAACGCCTGTTTATCATCCAGCGGCTGAAAATAGAAGAGTTGCTCGAGTGTATGGATCGGCAAGGTCCCATCATCATCGAATTTGACTTGGATAGCCGCGTACTGTTTGTTTTGTTTTGTCATCATTTTATAAGGGGGCAGATCTTGAGGATCTGTGCCTGGGGGGATCTCGTAGGGCAGTTCGAGCAGCTTTTCAATCGTTTCGTTTGAGACCACCCAGTTCTGTTCCATAAGCAGTTTCCAAGTGATATTGAACCGTTTCGAGGGTTCCTCGATTGCCTCGCTCAGCATCTTATCGGTGAGCTTGGCCCCCGCTTGCAGCAAGGGCAAAAGGAGGTCTTTGGCGTTGAGCAACACGGCAAGCCGCAGGGCATATTCTGAATGGCAGCCGCTGCGGATAAGCAGGTGCATGAGAGGGATCCATTCAGACTGTGTTTCAGGGCGACTATCGAGAAGGTAGAGGTGCATGGCCAGTTCCAAAGGGGTTAATCCCTCTTTTTTCTCATTGTGGACCAGTCCCGATTCAGAGAGTTGGAGAATGTTAGGGGTGATCCGATGGCGCACACACTCGTGCAGGTCGGGCTCTTCAGAGCTTTCAGTGCCTCTGTGATTGATGCGCAAAGGACGGCCCAGCTCGCGCAAGGCGGTGTTCTCACAGCAGAAGTCGGAATAGGCGGGATTGTCGATATGCAGATTGCCTGTGATCGTCAGCTCCTCTTCGGCCGAGTCCATTTCAGGAAGGAAGCCCTCCTCGCGGCTTCTTGCTTTATCTTCCTCAGGATGTGCGAAGAAATGCCAGGCGTGCAGGCTCTCGTGGATCCATGTGGAGACGCGGGGAGGCCGATCGTAGATCCGCTCTCCCTTCTCATTGAAACACACATGCCGATTTGTGTTAGGGCCGCTGAAATTG
>CAZEYJ010000219.1:0-3050 GCA_964516795.1 uncultured bacterium | reverse complement strand
ATCGATTCGCTTGTCGAAGAAATTAAGAGAGTCAACGCTCTCTTAGCCCAGTCAGACAGCCGCCTTGAGGAAGAGAAAAAAACGCATGCGGCCTATAAGGTGGCAACAGATGAGCTCATTAATGTGATGCGCGCTGAAATGGCTGCTCTTACGAATAGAGTGCTCGCTGTAGAGAATACAGCGGTCCAAGCTAAAGAAGAAGCTGTGTCGGTGAAAGGTCGATTCGATGGGCACCAACATACTTTTTGGCTAGGAGGAGGCGCAATGAAACCCATTGCGTATAAGACAAGCGGACCGAGTTCTTAGACAGTCTCTTAGCGCAATCAGGTGTGATTGAAAAGAACTGCAATGGTAGTCGCTCTCTCAAGAACAGCGCAATCGGGCCTGCGCGCAAGTTGCTGTTTTGGAAGGAAAGCCGGAGGAGGGTGCCTCTTGGGGCAAAGTTCAGGCAGATAAACATATCATGCGTCTGATTGATGCCATGGAATTAACAACAGATAGTTTCTAAGGAAAAAACAATGAGTATGACACAAACGTTAACAACTACTTTGCCTAGAGAGTTTATTCCGGCTGTCCCTGTTCAGCCTGCAGCTGCCCCTGTTCAACCTGAAGAGGTTCCTCAGATAGAGGACTGCAACGAACTGATCGATCGGTTAGCAGTCATTATCGACAAATACAAAGCGCAGAAAGATCGCGATGCGGCAGAAAAGGGGATTGATCTGCGGACACAGTCTGCCGGTGGTTCTGATTCTGCCTCGATTTATAATCCGTGCGGCGTGCTTTGGACAGATCCGCTTTCCGCCAAGCTGTTCAACTGGGGGTTTAAAGTGCTTACGATTCCCTTTCCGGAAGATGGGGAACCTACTGCGGAGCAGTTAGCGATAGCAAGGAACAAGGTGGAAAGGCTGATCCATAAAACGCTGGTAAGCCCCTTGGGAAGCGCTCCTTTCCAACCCTTGCAGCCTTCAGAACCGTTCATTGTCCTTGATCGGCTCCGTTGGCCTTGGGCGGCGTGGCAATTTGCCGATTATGAAAAAGCTTTTCAATTTTTGGCTCCTCAAGGGGTGGGTGTCATATCCCCTTTTGATAACCAAGCGCAGGCTGTTCCTCGAGTCCATGAGTTTGCTGAAGAGATGGTCCGCTGGAGCCAGATCGCCCTGCGTTATTTGTTGCGCCCCCAAGCGGAATCTTCTTCTTCCTCCGCCGCTCCTTCAGCGCCAATGCCGGAATCGAGCGAGCCGTCAGGCTCTTTTTTCTCCCACTTAAGCCTGGTCCCACTATCCCAAGGCACCTCTGCACATACCCAGATGGCCTTGGCATCCGGTCCATCGACGCAGCCTCACTTTAATCCGGCACTCTTTCTTGCAGCGCATACGTTGACCAATCCCTTCCTACAGAGGGTCGCCAACGAAAGTAAGATCCGTATTTACCATAGCCAGGCTCAAGTTGCGCTAAGGTGTTGGAAACTGCAGGAAATGCGCCGCACCAAAAAAGGGGAAGGGCCTCTTTTGGAGAGGGTGTTTGAGGAGATGAGAAAGCTCGTTGCGCAACAAGGTGAGCTGCTCAATGCGCGAGAACAAGAGCGCACGCAAGAGACCGACCATAAACTTGAGAACATTGAACAACGAAGCGAGCAGCGAGCTACTATTCTTAACGATCGTATAACTGCAGAGGTAAAACATCGAGAGCAGGTAGAGGGGCGTTTGAAGCAGGCGGAGGCGACCAATGAGGCTAACCTAGCTGAGATATGCGGTTGGAGAGTTCGTTATGCGCAGAAGGCCGCAGAATGTGAAAACGTCCAACGAGAAAACCAAGGCAAAGGCGGCGGCGGGTGCGTTATCCTTTAGGCAGCCTTGATTTTTCAGATGCAATAACTACTCGATATTTTAAGATAAGACTCAAGCTGCGACGGCTGCGACTTTGCCAAATCGATCCTCCTCGTCGCCCTTCCCACTAGGGGAAGGGGCTTCTCGTTCGGAGCGCAAAGCTTCGATTTGGCTGTGTCTTGCAGAGTCCAAATTCACAAAACCTTCCTGCGAGCGGTATGCCTATGTCATTCAATGGATGTAAAGTTAAATTTTTATGCGTTAACCCTGCATTCTAGGGCGTTTTTCGGCATAAATAATTTATGTTGCTTATCGCATTAAATTATTTATTATATATTTTTCACTGTAATTTAACTAATTAAACTTGTATTGAATCTGTATTATTTTTATAATTATAATATAATTTAAAAAGATTAATCTTCGGTTCTTATGAGTTCAATTACTAATAAATTGTGGCGTTCACGCATTAACGCTGAGGAACCCATTCAGGGTGCATTTGATCATTTACCGGATGAGCAGCGTTTACCAACTGAAATGATACTTCATATTTTTAGCTTTTTACCACTTGAAGATCTGGCTCGTGCATCTGGTGTTTGTCGGGACTGGTGTATTTTAGCTAACGATGACATCTTGTGGAAACGTTTTGATCTAAACAAGGTATTCCCCTCATTATCAATCATAGATAGAACAGTCTGGAAAAGATGTGTTCATTTAGCTGCTTTTGATTTGAGTTTTGAAGACGCAGAGCCTGTTGATAACCGCGAACTGATTCCAGCACTTAAACATCACCTTCATCACCTTGCTGAAGCGAAGATAGAAAAAAATGCAGGATGGACGCTTGTTGAGCTGCCAAAAGGGCTGAACTTCAATAAGCTTATAGCGCTAGCATCATCTCCTAAACAGGGCAATATCACTTCATTTCGGTATATTTATGAGCCTGTTTTAAAACAGTTTGGGGAATGTTCTGTTAGCAAAACTTATCGATTCATGATAACGAATAACGTTCTTGAAAGAAGCAGAGACTTGCATTTCGATGGTCAGCAAGATTTCGAAAAGAAAGTGGAGTGTGAAATGCCAGGATTTTTAGAGGCTGCCTCGCTGATGGTTTTAACACATATGAATGGCTTTGTTGCATAAATAGCTGCGGGTAAGGTTCTTCTTGCCTTCAAGGCACGTAGTCTATAAATTTTTTGTTACCAAGCAAAAAAATTTAGGCTCAACATG
>CAZEYJ010000218.1:0-4913 GCA_964516795.1 uncultured bacterium | reverse complement strand
GAGTCGGTTGTTTTTTTCAGAATAAGATAGATTGCCGTCGATGGGATAGGGCCAATTGGCCTTTATCCCATCGTTGAGGATATTCTCTCGGAATTTTCCTGCAGGGATTTCACAAACCATACACGCGATGAGCAATCTTTTTTCAGAGGAGAGCAATTCGATTTGCACGTGGAGAGTGTCGTTGATATTGAGTTTACAGGCGCCGTGGTGGTCGGGGTGAAGAGGAGCATCGATAATTTGCCCCAGTTCTTGCAAAATGGTTGTAAATTGATCCATGCGCTATCCCTCGTTGCCTTCTTTCTGATCAGATTGTTCTTTTTCTTCTTCTTCCTTCTCTTCTTCCTCTTCATCAATTTTTTCATCGAGATCTTCGATGGCATCCATCATGGTGGTAAGGACATCTTGGCGGTGCTGTTCCGATCTAAACAGCCGTGGTGCCGTATGGCGGACAGCGTCGCGCATTTGGGTATAGATGATGATTTGGCCGAGCAGGTCTTCGACAAGGCCTAAGTATTCGGCCATTTGCAGGACTTTGTCCGGCGCCGGATAGCGCTCTTGTAGGAATTTCACGAACAGTTTTGCAAGAAGTTCAAAGGAGATGCGCGTCGGAAGGCGGATCCCTTCTCTGCGGAATGAGTTCATGATCAGGGCCATTCTCGATTTGAAAAAGCGGTAGACGCCTAAAATCGCTTGCATGGCCCTGCCTTGGGTCATTAGGCGGTGGAGCTCCCCGCGATCGATCGAAGGCCCTTTTGACTTTAGGTCGCTTCCCAGCGAATGAAGGAGAAAGTCGATCACGGTGTTCATTTTTTCAAAGTCAAATTGATTGGAAAGCTCAGCGAACAGAGATTGGGGCTCTCGGGGATTGCCAGTGATGTCTCGATAAAGGTCTCTAAGAGAGGTGGGAGAGCCAAGCCCCTGTTTAGAGAATTCGCGGGCTTCCTGGCTGATGTTTTTTCCTGCGCGGACCTCTCTGCCATAGGTCGCATTGAGATCTTCTCTGGCTTGACGGACTTTGTCTGCAAGCTCGCCATGGGTAGTTCTTAATAGGAATTCGAGGGCCTCATCGGCAAGCGAGTAGTCGGAGTAGGCCTCAAGGACCTTTCTTAAGATGTCTTCTTTCGAGTCATTGTTCGATATCCGTGTGCGCAGCAGAAGCAGCCCGCGCACTTGCAATTCAGACTCGGGATGCTCTCTGGCATATTCTTCGCAAATCTGTTCGATTTGCTGGATCTCAAGGATTTTTCCTTCTTTTTGCGTCTGTTCAGACTCTTCTTCTTTGGCTTTTTTTCTGGCTTTAAGCTCTAAAGTCTCAAAGCGGCGGGCCATGAGAGTAGGATTAAAAGCCCCTTGGTCAACCCATTCTGAAAAACTTTCAGAACTTTCCTCTTGGGCGATCGCCATTCCGATCGCAGCGCGCTGCAGGGCTGCTTGGTGAGCTTTGCTAGCGTCTAGGCTGGCAGGCGGAACGCGCGACGCAGAGATATTATCATCGACCATGGACTACTCGTTTAAGATAGTTGAATACGGCCTAAAGGTTGAATCCGAATTTCAGGGACAACTTCCTGGTAGGAAACAACTGCCATGTCGGGAAATTCCCCTTCAATGAGCTTGCGGACAAACCGCCTGACATCAATTGCTGTCAGCATCACAGGAGGCTGTCCTCCTACCGGCGTCGGGACTACTGTCGAGCGGGTTGCGTGCAGGATCATCTGGACCGAGTCGGGATCGAGAGCTAGATAGGACCCTGCCGAAGTTTGCTTGATCGCGCCGCGGACCATATCTTCGATTTCAGGATCGAGCAGATAAACTGAAAGGATCGATTGCCCTTGAGAATATTTGTAGCTGATGTACCGTTTAAGGGAGGAGCGGACATATTCGGTCAATAAGACCGTATCTTTTTCTGTCTGGGCCCATTCGGAAAGCGCCTCGAGGATTGTCCTGAGGTCCTTGATCGAGATCTGTTCCTGGACTAGGCGTTTGAAGATCTCGGTCAGTTTCTGCAGAGGGACGAGGCGGGTGACCTCTTTAACGAGATCGGGATAGGATTTTTCGACAAATTCGAGAATCCCCCTGACCTCTTGGATTCCGATAAAATCGGCGGCATGCTGCCGATAGAAATAGGAGAGGTGGAGGATGATCACATCAAGAGGTTTCCAGAATTTGATGTTCGCTTTCTGTAGGATTTCTTGATACTTGTTATCGACCCATACGGAAGGTTGGCCTATCGTATTTTTTGTTGTCGTGAACGGGATGTTATAGCGGCGCAGCGTTTCAGTGTTTTCCGTTGTGAGCAATGCGGTCTCAAAAATTTTGCCGCGGACGATAGGGACTTCGTTGAGGAAGATCGAGTATTCATCGTTTTCTAAAGAAGGGGAGTCGGTCCTCACGTGGACGCCTGGAAAGCGGACCCCTAGATCTTGATAGAGCGCATGGCGCATTTTGGGAATCATGTCCTCAATAAAGGTCTGTCCCTGTTTGTCTTTGCGGACAGCCCCCGAGAGGTTTTTTCCTAATTCAAGGATGACAGGTAATGTCAGGGCGTAGTCATCTGTTGCGCCCCGGATAACGGCATGGCCGGGGATCTCTGTATCGATTTTTGCCGATGTCATGCCTGCAGAAGTCTTTGTCGCAGCTTTTTTATTATTATAAAAAATGACGCTGCCGATGATAGCCGTTAATACAGAGAGGGTAATAAAGATAAGGCTAGGAAATCCTTTAATGAAGGCCATCATGAATAGGACTGCTGATGAAATAAGGACCGCTTTGGGCTGGCTGAGAAGCTGGGAAGAGATCTCTTTCCCTAAATGGGAATCCGCCTTATCTGAAGAAACCCGTGTCGTAACAATACCCGCCGTCATCGAGATGAGCAGCGAAGGAATTTGCGAGACCAAGCCGGCTCCGATCGAGAGGAGGGTATAGAGCTGGGCCGACTGCATCGCCGTCATATTATGCATGGAAATTCCGATGATCAGGCCCCCGATGATGTTGATGATGGCAATCACAATTCCCGCGATCACATCCCCCTTGACGAACTTCATCGCTCCGTCCATGGCCCCATACAGCTGGCTCTCTTTGGTCAGAGCGAGGCGGAGCTCTCTTGCTTGGTTAGCATCAATCACGCCGCTGCGCATGTCGGCATCGATACTCATCTGTTTTCCGGGCATCGCATCCAAGGTAAAGCGTGCAGCGACCTCGGCGACGCGCTCCGCACCTTTTGTCACGACGATGAACTGGACGATGGTGATGATCAAAAAGATGATGCCTCCGACGACGAAGTTGCCTCCGACGACGAAGTTTCCAAAAGCATAAATGATATGGCCGGCATCGGCGTGGAGCAGGATTTGGCGCGTTGCAGAGATCTCAATGCCTAGGCGGAATAGCGTGGTAATCAGGAGTAGCGAGGGGAACATCGACAGGTGGACAGCCTTGGGGATGTAAAGGGCCACCATTAAAAGGCCGATGGAGATCGACAAGTTCAGAGCGATCAGATTATCGATCACAGTGGGTGAAACGGGGATGATGATCATCATGATCAGAATAATGATGAACATCGCCAGAACGATATCGCTAGATTGAGTGATGATTCTGAGTGATTTGTCACCGCCTAGCGTGCGGGCAAGCTTATCAATAAAATTCTTCATTTAAAGATCTCCGTTCCAGCCGTCTCAAAAGATTCCAGTCCTTCAAGCCATCTCAGGATCTCTGCAACGGCTTGATAGGTCTCCTCAGGTATATAATCGCTGATTTTCCCTTTTTCAAAAAGGGTTTGTGCTAAAGTCACATTTCGCATAACGGGGACCTGAAATTCTTGCGCTTTCTTAATTATCATATCAGCAATGAGCCCTTTTCCCATTGTCACAATCCGCGGAGCGGGTTCCGTATCGGGATGATATTCAACTGCAACAGCGATGTGGATCGGGTTCGTAATAACGGCTTTTGCCCGTTTGACCGCGCTCGGGCCTTCTTGATAGGCGATTTCTTGCGCAGTCTGGCGCCGTTTGCTTTTAATGTGGGGATCTCCCTCTGTATCCTTATATTCCTGCTTTACCTCAAATTTTTCCATCATCATCTCTTTGGCAAACGTTCTTTTTTGGAAAACGAGGTCAAAAATCGCAATGGCAGCGAAAAAAATGCCGACGCGGATGATCACTTTGACTAAAAAATCGGAAAAGACTTGGGCCGCTCCAAAAACGGGAAGAGATGCCGTTGCCACTATTTCGGGAAGCTGGCCCCAGACGACCGAATAGATCAAAATGAGGGCCCCGGCGATTTTGAGGCAGGATTTCAGCAGCTCAAAAACAGTTTTGAATTTAAACATGTTTTTGATGTTGGAGACGGGATTCAGGCGCTTAATATCTGGTTTCATCGCCTCTAACGAAAACATTGGGCCGATAATGAGAGCATTGACAAGAAGGCCGATGCAAGTGGTCAGCACCATAATCGGCATGCTGGTATTAAAGATGACCATAATGGCCTCAGAAAAGATCCCTCCGGCCTGGTTTTGCATGTCGATATTGGTGCTGCTCATGCGGAACATGGAGATGATATAGCTGGCGAGGATTTCGTAGAGATGGGTCGATAGAAGCAAGGTCGCAGCGATCGAAACGACAAAGGTAAAGGCAGAAGGAAAGTCCTGCGATTTTGCCACTTGCCCCTTTTTCCTTGCGTCGCGCAATTTCTTCGGGGTCGCCTTTTCCGACTTTTCTGCCATCTGTTAAATCCTCTAAAGATATACCGGACTGGGTCTCACACTTCGAATTTGGCTGCGCCGGCATCCCAGATTTTGAAGCCGCCTCCATCGCTCAACTTATCCAAGTTGAGCTGCTTCGTCGTCGCTTTGCTGCTTCAAACTCTGAGCGCCGGACTTTGCCAAATTCGAAGTGTGAGACCCAGTCCGGTATAAAAACTCC
>CAZEYJ010000217.1:0-3366 GCA_964516795.1 uncultured bacterium | reverse complement strand
CAATCTTCAGCCCCGTGCCCAACCTAGGGCTCATCCTTGTCGACGAAGAACAAGAGTCCTCCTATAAGCAGACTGACGAATCCCCTTCCTATCACGCCCGCGACGTTGCTGTTATGCGCGGCAAGCTCTCAAATGCCACCGTGGTCCTTGGAAGCGCGACTCCAAGTTTTGAATCCTATCACAATGCGCTGACGGGAAAATACCTGCTCAGTCCTTTGAGACAGCGGGCCGACCACGCACAGCTTCCCGAAGTCAAGATCGTCGACATGCAAATTGAGTTCCAAAAAGCCAAAAGCTTCACCCTCTTTTCAGAAACGCTCATCGGCGAAATCAAAAAACGGCTTGAGATCGGCGAACAGACGATCCTCTTTCTCAACCGGCGTGGCTACCATACGGCGCAAATGTGCCCCCGGTGCTCCCACGTGATCGAGTGCCCCCATTGCGATGTCAGCCTGACCTTCCACTTAAACGCCAATATTTTGGCCTGCCACCTATGCGACCACAGGCTTTCCCCTCCTCCTCGAACATGTCCGAAATGTCAATTCGACCAGGGCTTAAAATTCAAAGGAGCGGGAACAGAAATGGTCGAACGGGCGCTGCACGCCCTCCTGCCGGAAGTGCGCACCCTGCGGCTCGATGCCGACACGACGCGCCATAAAGGCTCCCATGAGATCTTGTTCAAGCAGTTCCGGGCCGGCAAAGCCGATGTGCTCATCGGCACTCAAATGATCGCCAAAGGACTCCATTTCCCTTCAGTGACCCTCGTCGGCATCCTCAACGCTGACGGAAACCTCCAGATCCCCGACTTCCGGGCTTCAGAGCACGTCTTTCAGCTCATCACGCAAGTCGCAGGCCGGTCAGGCAGAGGGGCCATGGCAGGAAAAGTGATCATCCAGACGCGAATGCCCGACCACCCCGTGATGACTCTGGCGGCAGAGCAGGATTATCCCGCTTTTTTCAAGCAAGAAATTGAAATGAGGAAACTCTTCCATTATCCCCCCTTTTCCCACCTGATCAAACTGACTTGCAGCAGCAAAGAGGAGTCCCTTTCGCGCCAAACGGTCCAAAAGCTGAGAGAAAAACTCATTGCACAAGCGCCTCCCCATTGCGAACTGCTTCCCGTCGTCGCTTGCGGGCATGCGAAAGTCAAAGGACAGCACCGTTTTCAATTCTTGATCAAAGCGGAAAAATTAGGGCAGCTTCTTCAGATGATCGAATCATTGCGCCAAGAGATCAACCCCAAGACAGGGGTCCGCCTCTCGATCGACGTCGATCCCCTCTCAACGTACTTCTAGCGCTCTTTTCAACTTCTGAAGCGCTTCAACCCTGACCAAATTAGGAAAGAACTCATCATTCATAAATGCCAAGCGGCCATATTCAGGATCATCAAAACCAGTCCATGGAACTCCCATGCTCCGATACCGCTCATAAACTTGGCATGTCTCATCGTAAAGCCGATGGGCCGGGTTGACCAACTCACCTGGATTTGTCCGATTAAGAGGAATTGCAGCCTCTTCAAGGATCTGCAATAGCCTTCGGTCGCTCTGATCGACCCGGAGGTTCTCCCGGAGCCTTTTTTCTAGATGCTCGACGATGAGGATTGCCCTAGCTCTTGCCAAAACATTTAAATAAAATGCCTTGACCCCTTGAGGGCTGACATCGACAGCTAAAGGATCTTCCAGCCCTTTTAAAAACGCTTCTTGCGCCGTGAAGAGCTCAAAAACGGAATCCTCTGTTTTTAAACTGTCAAAAACTGTTGCCATGCGCTCGATCAGCATGGTTGGATCGTCAGCTGTCCTTTCGACATACTCATAAAGGCGGCCGATCACATGCAATGTCTGATAGAAATCTTTATCCGGTCCTTGAAGTTGCGGCAGCCTTGTTCCCCCGATCTCTTTGACCAGACGGGAATTGATCGGCTCTTCAGCCTCTAACCCTAACATCCTCTTGAGCTCATTGGCCACTTCACTCGCTTCCCAAGGGCTTAAATGGCGCGTATGAGGAGAATACCCCGTCCCTTGAGCCTCAGCCTCTTCGACTGCCGCCTCTGATTCTAACAATTTGATGCAGCGGACCGGCTGCTCTGTCCGTCGTTCGGAAAAAGCCTCTTTCATCTTTTTATAAAACGAACACTGAAAAGGGACCGCTTCATCGAACTTGTTATAAGCAATGCAGATCTTTCCTTTTAAAGACATGGCATCTTCCAGCGCTTCAACCACCCACTGGCAAGAATCGAGCAGATCCTGGGCAAGCCTGCTGATGATCTCAGCGACTCTCGGATGATTCGGCAAGTGTTTGAAAAACAGCCCGCGGAGGTTCTCCGCATAACTGGCAAAAGAACGCTCTATAAACAAATTGATCTTGGCCTCAGGATATTCCCTTTGGATCAGGCCGGCTCCCTGCGCCCCATAAGCTCCGCCTAACGAATGCCCATAAATAACGATATCATCCGGATCAATCCCTTCCACTTCTGTCAAATACTTAAACGTACTGTAGAGATCAAGGACAAGCCCTTCTGATGAAGGCTCCCCTTCGCTCTCACCTACGCCCCGAGGATTGAACAGAAGCAAATTGACATCGCCGACCCGTGTTTTGATATCATGGACGAGATCAAATCGTTTTGGGAACTCAAAATAGGACATCCATCCTACGCAGTAGATAATCGCCTTTTTCTGTGCGCCTCGGAGAAGCATCCCATCAAGCTCATTGCCGTCCGGCGTTTTTAAGGAAATATTTTCACATCCGTATTCCCATTGCAACTTCTCTTTAAACTGTCTTCTTTCCGTTTTATTCAAGGACGTGATCAAAGGAGAAGGATAGATCACCACAGAAGCGAGCAATTTTTGAACCCTGCCCTTTGCCATCTGGAGGACCTGGTAGATCCCATAAGGGAAAACAATGGTAGAAACGACCACATGCAACGCTTTTAAAAACACTTCCCTGACTTTGTCAAAAAAATCTTTATGTTCAATTGTCTCGCGAGGAATCGATTGAGGCCAAGGAGCTTGGAACACTCCACCTCTTAAAAGACTATTATTAGTATAAACTAAGCTCATAATTAATAATCTCTGTTAATTAAATATGGTCTGATTATAACACAGAACAAACAAAACAGCAAATCATCAAAAATAAATCAAACCGAGCCAGAATAATAAAAACAGTTTTAAAATAAAAACACGCTTAAAAATCAATTTACTCCTTACACGAAATAAAAAAAGATATAACTAACATTTTTAATTCCATCATTCATATTGTGTCATTACAACTTTTTTTTCACCTTGGCATAAGAAGCTGTCGTTGAAATCGACAGACTCAGAGACTGTCTGCGAATTTGGTTTCTGTCGAGTTTTCGGTTCTTTTGAGCCG
>CAZEYJ010000216.1:0-3651 GCA_964516795.1 uncultured bacterium | reverse complement strand
TGGGGGCGGAGGGTCAGCCATTTGCTGACATAGTACTCACGGCCAAGGTCGAGGTCGATCTGGTTGAGGTTCATTGCCCAATGCGCTTTTGCTTTTTGGCAGAACTCATCGCCAATGATCACATCGGCTTTGCTTGCAGCGCCAGGGTGGGGCAGTGAAGGCCAGAGAGCTCCGTCCTCATCAGCTTTTTCTTTCTCATCGGCGTCAGTGTTGAAGTGGAGCCATGTGGCAGAAAGATCCCAGCCGTCATGAGGTGTATTGTAGCCAATGCCGACGCGGCAGCCAAAGTTCCATTCCCAATCGAGCCCTACAACCGAGGCATCGTCTAGGTTAGTCGTATTTTCGCTCTCGATGCAAAGAGGAAGGTTGTCCTCATGAGCTTGCCAATAAAGCAGGTCGGCAGTGATGAAGAGGTCGGCGCCATTTTTGACTTGGGGGCGGCCTGACGGGTTGATCACGCCGCTAGATCCTCGGCGCTGCTCCAAAGAGGAGACGCGGTTTTCCAAGTTGCGCATTTGCGCATTGTCCATATCTGCAAAAGAGGTGTTAGCTAAAGAAACGAGCAGAGCTGTTGTTGATAACAGATACTTATGTTGATTGTGCTTCATAATCATCCAGGGTTCTAAGGTAAGGTAAAAAAAAGCTCATGCTTTAAGCTCAAAGCGTGAGCAGTTATTTGTTTATTTAATTAAAAATCAAACCGTCCAGAGAGCGTCCATCCTTGGAAGGTCAGGTCGCCTTGGTTTCCAATGATATCTCCCTGCGCAAGGGTATTAACAAAGCGTGGGAATTGGTTCTGTGCAAAGTAAACGTGGTGCTCCCATCCTGCTTGGATCCTAAAATGGTACCGGTCGTGATCGAACATGGTATCCCAGCGCAATCCGAGCTGGAGGTCGCTGACGGCGCGCGAGGCTCTGTAGGAATCGTCTATGTCGACGAAGTCATCCTCGGTGCCGTTGGAGAGCTCGTCTCTCCGATCGATTTCATGGAATCCATACAGCAAGGCAAAGCCGGCGTTGCCGAAAATGCTCCAGCCGCACCCCAGGCCCCATTGCGTATCGAGACCGACTGCAATGCCAAGGCCCCAGAATTTATTGTGCATGTGGATTTCATAATCTTTTCCTGAAGTCGCATGGTAGCGGTTGTAATGCATTTCAGTTCTTTGTCGGATCCAGTCTGTCCTTAAGCCGAAATGGGGGCGGAGGGTCAGCCATTTGCTGACATAGAATTCGCGGCCCATTTCCAGATCGACCTGGTCGAGTTGGACTTTCCAATGTCCTTTAGCTTTTGTGTACCAGCCTGTGCCGAGGTTCGTCGCTCCCAGGGTAGCCGCAGGGTCGGTCAGACAGGGCCAGAGGGCATCGTCGTCTTCATCGACATGCCGGTGTTTTTCTGCATTGCCGTAGATGCGCATCCAGTTAAGGAAAAGGTCCCAGCTGTCGTGCATCATGTTGTAGCCGACGCCGACGCGGAATCCCCAATCCCAGTCCCAATCAAAGCCTTTGACATCGGCATCGCTGAGATCGGCATCCTGTCCTTCATTTCTAATGAAAAGAGGAAGGCCGTCTTCATGTGCTTGCCAGAGTAGGACGTCCGCTTTGACAAAGAGGTCTGAGCCGTTTCTCACCTGAGGTCTTCCGGGAGGATTGATCACGCCGTTAGCGCCGCGGCGCTGTTCAAGTGCCGTCACGCGATTTTCTAGATTGCGCACCTGCGCGTCATTGGCATCAGCGAATGATATATTAGTTAAAGCGACTAGCGATGCAGCACTTGCAAGCCACGCTTGTTTTAGATTGCGTTGCATAATCATCTCCCGCGATTAGATCGATGAATAAGAGTTCATACTGATAAGAGACTCACTGTAATGCGAATCTGATGATTCCGTCAACAAAATTTCCATGCGCGAAGATCGGCGACTTGCGCTGTTGCATGTGTGTTGTGCTGTGCAAACTCTTCTACTGAAATCAGTCCTGTTGCCACGCCGATAAATTGCATGCCGGCGCCGGTTGCAGCCCTCATGTCGTTAAGGTGGTCTCCGACATAGAGTGTTTCATGAGGTAGGATCTGATGCTGCTCTAGGAAGTTGAGCGCAGGCTTGAACACTTCCGGATCCGGTTTGTGATGCTGCGTGTCTTCCTCCGTCTGCACATAATCGAAGAGGTTGCTGGGGAATTGCATTCTTTCAAAATCGTAGAGGACATTGGAGCGGGTCGTCGCTGTGACAAGGCCGATTTTTTTCCCTTGGGATTTGAGATGTTCTAATGTTTCTAAGGCGAAGCTGTGCAGTTGTTTCGGAAAGTGGGGGCGCATCAGCGTGTTGTAGGAAAGCGCTTGCGCTGCATCGTTCGTTTCGTAAAGCAGCTGCAATAGTGCGCTCAGCGGTTTTCCCCAATGCGCTGTGATCTCTTCGTCTGACAGGTCTTTTCCGTAATAGGTTTTTGCGATGTGTTTGTGCTGGGCCCATTTGGGGCCGATAGTGTTGACAAGGGTGTCATCGAAATCAAAGAAGACTGCTTTGATCGAAGCGTAGTGCGTCATGATAACCTCTTTCAAGCTCCAAGGGTGGGGAGGATCTGATTGATCTCTTTTAGCCAAAGAAGCGATTGTTTTCCCATCTGTTTTAAAATAAAATACCAAGCGATGCAGAGGAGGGCAAGGCCTGCCAAAGATTTTAACGACATGCCGAGGAAGACGATTTGCACTTGGGGCGCAAGCCGGTTGGCAATTCCTAAAAAGAGCTCTGTCATTAAAATCGCCAGCAGCGAGGGGGCTGCCAGTTGGATGGCGATCGCAAAGATCTTTCCTGCGATGGCAATGGCAAATGGCCAAAAGGGGTTGGATGCTGCAAAAAAGGAGGGGTTGATCCACCCGTCGGCAGGGACGATTTGGAACGAGGTGAAGATGGCATCGAAGAACAGCATGGGACCATTGAGCTGATAGAAGATGACGATCATCACCGAGTTGTAGAACATTCCGATCGAGGAGGATTGCGATTGGGTCGATGGGTCGGTGACTTGCAATGAAGAGGATCCGCGGAGAAAATCGATGAAAATCCCCGCCGATTCGGCAATATAGAAGGGAATGGCTGAGAACATGGCAAGGATGATGCCGATAAAGAACTCTTTCATAAGAAGAGCTGTGTAGGTCATGTTGAAGTCGACGACCGTCTTGCTTGTCACGACAACTTGGGGGAGGAAGACAAAAGTGATCGCTATCAGAAGTCCCATTTTAACAGGAGCGGGAACCTTTGAGCCGAAAAAAGGGGCGACGATTAAAACAGGGACCATGCGCATCATCACCAAAAAAAAGAGAGAGAGCATGGCATAAGGGGCATAGTTAATGAGCTCAGAGTAGAGAGAGTAGTAGCTTTCTGTCGGGCTCATTCTGTTTGTCGAGGCTTATTGGTTGGTGGTTGTCTTAAGAGACCCATTTGGGGAAATTCATGAAGATGTTGTTAGTAAATCCCATGATTTGGCTGGAGAGCCATCCCCCCATGAACAGCAAGGTGAGGATCACAGCGAACAGTTTCACCATGAACGAGAGGGTCTGTTCTTGAATTTGCGTCGCGGCCTGAAAGATCGCCACGAAGAGTCCCAGCATGGTGCTGATCAAGATAGGAGGGCCTGACAGCAAGAGGATCATGAACAGACC
>CAZEYJ010000215.1:0-3170 GCA_964516795.1 uncultured bacterium | reverse complement strand
CCGATTCGGTTTCGACTTGAAGGTGAGCGGCAAAGGTTTGTACCCATTCAATCGATTCGGTCTCCATCTGGTTGACTCGTTGAGCGATCGATTGAGCAATTGCGTGAGCTTCATTTGCGTCGACTACCGTTTTGAGGGGCTTAGAGTAGTAAAATAGGGTCGGTAGAATGTTGAACAGGGTGAGACCCAAAACCAGGGCAATCAGAGTAAAGCGCCACAAATACGATTTCTTCATGACAGTCGAGGATATAAAAAGTGATTGAATCTGTCCATCACAAAAAGAATGGGGTGACATTACAACATTGGCCCTACACACCTTGTTCTCTGTTTACAAAAAATCATTACAACTCCTAGCATACCTGCTCTTCATAAGTTCCGAGTCGTGAGATTGCGTTTAAAAACCCCTCCGATCCCTTTGGCAACAATCTGAGTGATCAGTCCCATATGCCTATCAAGGGAAGCGATACGACATAGGAGCCTTGCTCATCGGTCACGGCCTTTCCCTGACCACAGAGCACGCTCAGGATCTTCGAAGCCCAAAGATATGCTGGACAAAGAGCGAGCCTCCACCTTACGATTGGAAAGATTTGGGAGATGACCCTAATATACCTCCAGGTCGAGGATTTGAATGGAAAGGTAAAAATAAGCCTGGAAGTGGTAAGGGGTCATGGGTCAAAGGAGAAAAAGGATCCCAGGAAATTTTATATCCAGACCTTAATCATCCTCCTCCAATTGGTCCGCATTGGGACTATGAGAGCCCCGATTTTCCCGAAGGAGTACGAATATTTCCGAACGGAACATGGAGTCCCAAATAATGAAAGAATATCTTTTAGATTTCACAAGGGCGCTCTCTTTTTTCAAAGAAAACTTGCGTGATACAAATGCATTGTCTAATGCGGTCATTAAGATAATGGAGAAAAAACCCGGTACTTTTCATGCTTTTTTACCAGAAAACATGTCATTCGAAGAAATTCATCGTTTTAGCATTGGAGGAAAAACATCCAGTCTAAGAAAAGAGGTGAGCTATAAGTTAGTTCAGTTGATCAATTCGAGAGAGTTTTTGAATTGCATTTTCGACGACGTGAATTCTGATTTTGATCATTTAAATGGAAACGATTTATACCATTTTTATGGAGTGCATCACAAAAAAGAGATCTACTATCAAATACCTTTCTCTGCAGATCGAGAAGTCGTCTTGAAATGCCTTAATTATTCTAGTGCAATTTGGCATTCTTTGTGTGTTGTTTTTAAGAAAGAAGGAATGCTCAAAAAAGAAACGAAAGAGATCTCAAATTCTCACATTAAATCTATATGCAGGAACGCTATTTTTATTATGATCGCCGCATATGATTCAGAGAGTTATATTTACTGGCGTAATGTTCAGGGCGATTGAAAAATAAAGGTTCGTGCTTAAAGAGGCAATTTCGTCGAGATCAGTATATAGTCGATTAAATTTGAATTGACCCAATTGATCCGCATCTTTTGACATGAGGACATCGCGCTCGATCTCGCTAACATTCTGCAAGTTGGCGTCGATCTCCGCGCTTCCTCCTCAGGTCAAAATCTTGCGTCCAAGTTGGGTCAGTTCAAACTCAATCGACTATAAACGAAACTCAGTGCGCTCTAGCTTAGCACGATGCAGAATGTTCGCCTAAAGATTTTGCCATGCCCGATGAACGAATACGGCGCTAGAGGCAAAAGAATCCTGTTTCTCCGATTTCCCCTTTTCTGCTACGATCAATTGCTCATGCCAAGCTATACAGTTGTCGGTTTGCAATGGGGTGATGAGGGGAAGGGGAAGGTGATCGACCTTCTTTCTGAAAAGGCCCACTTAGTCGCCCGCGCTCAAGGGGGGAACAACGCCGGTCATACCATTGTGGTCGGAACGACGGAGTACCGGTTTCATCTGGTTCCTTCCGGGATTCTTTATCCGCAAACTCGCTGCTTGATCGGAGGGGGGACTGTTGTTGATCCTAAGTCGCTGTTGTCTGAGATTGATTCTCTTGTTGATCAAGGGGTTGTGATAGGTGAGCGGCTTCTTTTATCTCCTTACGCCCATCTGGTGTTGCCTTATCATAAGTGGCTTGATGAGGAGGCGGAAAAGGGGAAAGGGTCGGTGGGAACAACAAAAAGGGGTATCGGTCCCTGCTACGCCGATAAAGCGGCGAGGCTTGGAATCCGAGTTGCAGATCTGATGTCCCCGACTGTTTTTCGTAAACGTCTCGAAATGAATTTTTTAGACAAAAATCCTCCTTTTGAGATGGTTGATGTTGAGAAGGAATATTTACGCTTTGCTGAAAGGCTCGCTCGGTTTGTCGGACCAGTTGAGGAACTTCTCTACGAGGGGAAAAAGAAGGGTGCCAACATTCTTTTTGAGGGGGCGCAAGGGACGCTTCTTGATACCACCTATGGAACCTATCCATTTGTTACCTCTTCTTCTACCTTAGCCGGCGGGATAGCCACGGGGCTCGGAATCGGTCCTTCGGCAGTCGGGACGGTGCTTGGTGTGGTGAAGGCGTATACCACTCGTGTAGGAGGAGGTCCTCTGCCGACTGAACTGAATGAAGAGGACCGTCCCCTTTTCCCAGATAACGTTACTTCTCGGGAGATTGGAGCGACGACGGGGCGTCTCAGGCGGATGGGGTGGCTTGATGCCGTGGCTTTGTCTCATGCGGTAAAGCTGAATGGAGCAGACACGCTCGCTTTAATGAAACTCGATATTTTAGATGAGATCAAAGAAATCAAGATTTGTGTTGCCTATCAAATAGGGAGCAAGCGCTTTGAGCGGTTTCCGGTCTTGGCAGAAGACCTTGCTGAGGCAAAGCCAATTTACGAAACGATGCCAGGGTGGCGGGAGTCGACTCGGGGGTGTTCAGTTTATAAAGATTTACCGCAAGCCGCTAAGGCCTATATCCGGAAAGTGGAGGCGCTCGCAGGGGTCCCCGTGGGTCTGGTATCGGTCGGGCCAGAAAGGGATCGGACTCTGTTTCTGGATCGTTACTTTGAGTAAATGATGAGTGTATCGACCGCAGCAGAGAGTTCCAATCAAATCTACTCTCAACAAGAGCTTCAAGCGCTTCAGGTGGTGCCGAGGCATCTTGCGATCATCATGGATGGGAATCGAAGGTGGGCAAAAGAGAGGGGAATGCCGCCTGTGATGGGGCATTGGG
>CAZEYJ010000214.1:0-1685 GCA_964516795.1 uncultured bacterium | reverse complement strand
CTAAGGGAGGTTAGGGGACAAGTTGGGTGAATAGAGCTTTTTAAGGGACTTCGTCGATGCCGCCGGGATGCCACGGCTGGCACTTCAGAAGGCGTTTGACGGTAAGCCATGCTCCGCGGCAGGCCCCATGCTTTTTGATGGCTTCCATCGCATAGTCGGAACAGCTGGGATAGAACCGGCAGCGCTTGCCTAAAAACGGGCTAAGCGTGAGCTGATAGAGGCGGACAAGAAAAAGAAAGATAAATTTCATAAAGGAAAATGTACCATATAGGCCGGATAGTTATCACGGCCTAATGTTGGGTAGATAGTCTTTAAAAGTCAGACATGTTCCAATAAGGATGGTCTGCAACCCGTTCATACTGCTGGGTTGCTTCATTCCATATTTTGCAAGGTCTTAGATCATCGCCGTATTTGATTCTTAGAAAGGACTCCCAGTTGCGAGGGACGCTAATGAGCGCATCTCCAAATTGAGCTTGATTCAAGGGGAAAATATCGGAGGTCTGCATCTCGTGTATTTGCACTAATTCTCTTCTTTTAAGTGCGTGGGGAACCCAGGGAGAGTCTTTCCATGAATATTCATAACAGACGGTCTGGTTGTCAGGGTTGAGCCGATGGGGATAAAGATCAAGATAAGAATTCTCTTCTTTGATCAACACGCGGAGAAAAAGGTTTGGGCTTCTGCTGCACGACCAGTCTTGGACCTCATATTTTTCAGGGTCAAGTTGGCGTAGGGTGTTGTATGCGTTAGCAAAGTCGATGGATAAAATCCCCATGTCGACATCGGTGTCCCAAGGGATCATCTTTCCATGTCGGTAGGCTCCGAGCAATGTCCCGCAGTCCATCCAGTGGGGTATAGAGCGTTCCTTGAGGAGTGCAGCGACGTCTCTGACGGCTTCCATATGTGCGATCTGCGACTGGGTAGGAGCTGGGGTCGGGTGGTTCTGATGGGGAAGGGTTTGATTGGAAAAGGGCTGATCAATGTTGAACTGCCGATAGATCTCTGTGTTATCAACGGCCGGCAGTGTTTGCAGGGCATGATGGATCATCTGATGCTTTTCCCGAACTGAAGGAGCCATATAGGACAAGCCTTTGAAGATGGAACCTATGATCAGGCTGATCGGGAGGCTGCAGATGGCAAGAATGGTTTTGAAAATATCTTCTGCGGCACTCTCTTCTGCATAGGAAAAAGAGGGTCTCATTTGCTCGATTCTTCCGGCTTGGATTTGCTCGATTGTTTTTCCGGTGAGGAGATAACGTGCGGGAGTGAGCATCCAATTCCCGGCAGCTTCAAGGTGTTGAGCTTGGGCGTCTTCTGTAGTTAAGAAGGTGTTTTTTTTGAGTTGGAAAAGGAAATTAAACATAGGGACGTGAAGGCAGCTGAGCCCTCCGAGCGTTGCGACGATCCTGGCATTGACCTGTTGAAAATAGCTTGGCTGTTCAGAGGCTTGAGGTGAAGCCGGCGGTTGCAGAGCCTCATTCATGGGGAGAACAGAAACCATACAATCCTCATTAATTTAAAATGATTGTGGAATTGTATTATCTTTGTTGAATAATGTCAATTTGTGATCGTATTTAATTTGAATATTATATTATTTATTATTTAAAAAATGTCTAAATTAAAAAGTTAAAAGGCAGGGTTATGCCGAAATAACCTGAAGAATCGGGAATTCGGCAAGGAAGCTCTT
>CAZEYJ010000213.1:0-13433 GCA_964516795.1 uncultured bacterium | reverse complement strand
TGCCCCTTGCTTCGAAAGGTATGGTGGGGCGGAGAAATAAAAACATATTCTCCAATAAAGACCCCGGAGAGAACCACGGAGTTTTTTCACAATTCTACAATAAGGAGAAAAACTTGCTTGACATCAGCGCGATTAGAGAACCTAAAAACACAAGCACTATCTAATTTTTTAATTACACGAAATTAATCGATCTAAAATTAACGAACAAAATCCAGTTGACTTTAAAAACTAAACAGTTCTATAATCCTGCCAATTTTTCATTATTTAAACTAAATTAAAGGAGAACAAAATGTCTTATAGAGTTACATTTTCTGACAGATGTACGGATGCCTTTATTGAACCTTATAAACAAGGCGCCTATAATCTGCGCGACGCCTTCACAGGCACAAAAACTGAAATGATCGGCCTAGATGCAATCAGTGGAGCTCACATCATCAATGTCAGAGACCTCTCATTAGGCGAAAGAGTCTCCGCGTTTGCCATTGGATCTTTACTGATCGTTCCTATTGTCAACATGGTCGTCCTTGCCATCCTGCGCAACGTAGAAAACAACTTCCTCTACGGCTATAACAAAAATTTATCTACTTTCCAGTATCCGGTATTCCTGCCGCAAAACCCACCTCCAGCCGGCAATAACCCAGCTCAACCTAACGCCCCTGAACACAACCCACCTCAAGGCGGCTTCAACCCTGCCCAACCTAACGGCCGAGAAAACGCTGCTCCAGCTGGCAACAACCCAGCTCAACCTAACGCCCCAGAACACAACCCACCTCAAGGCGGCTTCAACCCAAACCTGCTTCACATCAATCCGCCGCAGGGCTTTGTCGGAGGATTTGGCGCACCTAACATCAACCAGCCTCAGGGCCAGCCTAACCTCAATCCAGCTCAAGATCCTGTCAACGCAGACCAGCATGACCCTCACTTAGTCCGCCACGTTGCCGATATCGTAGCTAACATACTCGTCGATGAAAACCTCCAAGCTCCTGCAGAGTTCATGGTAGCAAGAAAAAACGCTGCCCTCAACCGCCTTGACCAAATAGAGGCCATGATCCCTGCAAACGTCGATGACAACCAACAGATGCGAGCTCTTGTCAATCGCTTTCAATGCCATCACAACGTCATGGAATTCAACATTGATGAGGTGTTAGCAGGATATCAGACCAATCGCACATCTGATGGATTATTCGACTTCCTTGATTGGGCAAATATCTCAGCAGAAAAGCAAGCGCAATTTAGAGAAGCCATCAATGATTATGATGAAAATCATCACAACCCACACTACAGGACCGTCAACGGTCTCTTTAAAAATCTGCTTGCTTATTTCACCCAGCGCAAAGACGATATCGATCTACGCCGAGCCGCTCTCGATTCGGCCGATGACGATGCAGTTAACGCATTAGATACAGACGAAGGGAAATTAAGAGATCAATTTGATAGAGCGTGCGCTTCAATCATCGATGCCAATGCAAACTGCATCGATCAAATGCTCTCTCAATTACAAACCCTCGCATTGGATATCATTGTCGAAGGGACTTTCGCTGCAGAGCTTTCTCTCCAGCAAAAACTTCTCAACCAAGCAAGACTCTCTCTTTGCAAATACAGGCTGCATTTGTTTAAGCAAATCCTGATTGAACAAAACCCACATGAAGCCCACATGGCCGACTTGGAACGCGCAGCAGTCCAACAATTCGCTCAGGAATTCGGGCTAAGGGGCGATATTTTCGAAGGAGGAGCTCAATATGCCTTTTTAGCTAGCCAAGCAGCTATTAACCGAGCAATAGCCACCTTCAGACAGCAATATAAGCCTGAAGAATATTTCCTCACAGGACTAAGAAGCACCATTGAAGGGCACGACCTCTCAAATGCGTTTGCCAACCTAACTCAATGGGCTTGCCAATACTATGATTTGGACAGTGAAAATTTATTCACTCTGGAGGGAGAATACAATCGTGATGAGCCGCGACTGCCTCATTATATGGACCACAGGATATCCGACGACCCTGAAGCTGAACCAGTCAGCACGCGCCTTGGAGCTTTTACCATCCCTGCCACTGCACTCATGCTAGAAACTCTCGGCGTGATCCGAGCTCGCGCTTAAAAACACAGCTGATCGACCTGCCATCGGAGCCGATGGCAGGAAGATCCATTAAATGGAGATTATATTATGTCTTCTTTAGTCACATTTTCTGATCGCTGCTATGACGCGTTTATAGAACCCTATAAACAAGGCGCCTATAATCTGCGCGATGCATGCAGCGGAACAAAAACGGAATGTGTAGCCCATAGCGCACTGCATCCTGCTGCAGCCGAACCCGCCCCCGCTCTTTCATTAGCTGAACGAGTTTCCGCTTTTGTCATCGGATCTTTGCTCATCGTCCCTATCGTGAACATGATCGTCCTTGCGATCTTACGCAACGTTGAAAGCAACTTCCTGTACAACTACAACAAAGACCTATCGACTTTCCAACATCCTAGGACTATGCGCGAGATTACGTTTGCAGGCAACGACCCTGAAAACCCGGCTCCTAATCCTCCACCTGCTCATATCATCTTTAACAATGTGATTCCAAATCCACCTGCCGGCAACGCCCCTGAAAACCTAGCCCCGAACCCGCCGGCTCATATCATTCCTAATAACGTGGTTGCAAATCCACCGGTTAACATCCCGGCGCCCGGCCCCCTCGTTAACAACCCGGTGAACGAAAACCCTGAAGAAAGGGTCATGCGAGAAAGAAAACGCGACGCCCTAAACCGCCTTGATGAAATAGAAGCAATGACGGCAGGGATCGTCGATCGTAGACAGCAGATGCAAACGCTAATCGGCCGCTTTCAATGCCACCACGACATCACCGAATTAGACGTCGGTGGAATCTTGGCGCGCTACCAAACCCATGAGAATCCTACCGGCCTATTTCGATTCATGGCTTGGGCTGATGTCCCAACTGAATTCAGTCCTTTCCCCCATGAACCGAGCCCGGGAGATATGCAAGGAAAATTCAGAGTCGCAGTCAATAGGTACATCGAAGAATATAACATAAATCCCCATAATGAGCGGTTTCGAAGCATCTTTAACCTCTTCAAACACCTGATCGCCTATTTCCAGCAGCAGCGAAACCGGGTTATCCCAGGCTCTGCCGAAGAGAACAACTTGAAAGAGCAGTTTCAAAACGTTTGCGCTATCATCAACGATGCAGATGAAAACTGCGTTGATCAAATGCTCTCGCAACTGCAAAACCTCACCTTAAATATCTTTGTACAAGCAGAAACAAATTCGTGGGGGCTCTCTCTTCAACAACAACTACTCAATAAAGCCAGGCTGGCCCTTTCTTGGTACAAGATCAATCTCGTTAAAAACGTCGTTCACGAACAAAACGCTGATTATCCAGAAGCAGCCGATATCGAACAAATGACCTTCGAAATCCTCGCTCCTGAGTTAGGGCTGCAAGGAGAAATTTTCCAGTCAGGAGCGCAATTTAGACACGAACGAGACAATGGTCCGCAACGAGCGCAGCGAGCCGCAGCGACCATCAGGCAACAATACAACCCTCTGGAATACCTTTTCAAAGGAATAACAGATCCTATCATACGCTATGAATGGACCGGCACCTTCACTACGATGTTTCAATGGACTTGCGAGAACTATGATTTATCCAACGAGAAAGCTGATCGACGGCAACCTCATGATATGAACCGCAGGCTATTAAACCGCGAACTACCGAACGATTTTGATATTCTCAGCGTCGACATGGCAGAAGAGTTTAGCCTACCTGCCGTTGTCCTCATTATGGAAGCTGCCGGACTCATCGTCGCCAGATAATGCGGTTCAATACAGAGCATTTCTCTCACAGCGGGAAATGCTCATACGCGATTTCGCTTGCTGACAACAGCCTTGATTCAGTAGCATTTCTGACCTTAAACTTGTTAAAATTTGGAGAACGCAATGGTTTCCGGAGTCCAATCCAGCCCTAATCCATGCCTCAACACCTTCATCGAGCCTTTTCGCCAAGGATGCTACAATATCCGCGATGCAGCCGCAGCGATCAAAGCGCAGATCATCGGGCCGGAAAGGATTGCTGACGCCAATGCTACAGAGCCTGCCGCCACTCCATCTCTGGGCGAGAGGCTTTCTCTGATCGGTCAGGCGCTTCCTCAGATGGCACTTGGCTTAGTTCTTCTCGTTCCGGTTGTTAATCTCCTTGTACTAACGATCTTAAAAGCGGCAGACAGCGACTTTGCCTTCCTAGAAAACACCGGGATCGCCGTGCAAAGCCAACCGGAAGAACCCGCCCCGGCTCCCCTTACCCCTGAGCAGATGCATGAAAGAAAAGCAGAAGCCCTTGTCCGGCTCGAGCAAATTGAAGCCATCCATGGCGGCAATGAAGAATCGGTCGATGCGCTGGCCGCCCGTTTTAAATGCAGCGATGCCATCCTTCAATTCGACCTCGACGCCCTTCTGACCCATTACCAAACAGAAAGAAGCCCGGAAAGGTTATGCGACTTTATGCAATGGGCCGATATTTCAGATCGCGACCAGCGCCGCTTCCGATCCGCGATCAGCAACTATACCCGCAGCTCAAGCGACCAGCAACATCAAGCGGTCCATCAACTGCTCCAAAACCTGCTTGCCTATTTCCTACAAGAAAAACGCAGGCTCCAACCGGGATCTGCTGCGGAAACGACACTCAAAAGACAATTTGCTCAAGTGTGCGCACAGGTCATCGACGCCAATAACAACTGCATCGACCAGCTCCTTTCACAGCTGCAAACACTCGTGCTGGATGTCGTCGCAGAAGGAACAGGATCGGGAGCTACGGCTTCTCAGCGCGTCATTCAAAGCAAGGCCGGCCTTGACCTCTGCAAATACAGGACCCATCTATTAAAACAAATCCTGGTCAGACAAAACCCAGGGGAACATCATATGGCCGACCTGGAACGCGTAGCTACGCAACGAGTCGCCGAAGCGCTCGGCCTCAGAGGAAATATCTTCGCTGCCGGCGCGCGATATGGAAGAATCCTCGACAACGTCAATGAGCGCGTCGAACAAGCCGTTAACGCTTTCCTGAACGAATACAAACCGGAAGAGTATCTATTAAGAGAACTCAAAAACTATTACTCTGGAACTGCAGTAGACTCTCAACTCAATCTTCAACCTCTGCGCAACCTGATCCTCCAATGGTCTTGCAACCACTACGATATCGGAAGTGAAAGCGAGGATCCAGACGATCTCCAGCCGCTTGACATGTGGCACAGGCTATCTGCCCCTGCTGCTGAAGGCGAAGCCCAGCAGTCCGCTTTTCGCGACGGAGCTCATTTCTCGTATACAGGCCTTACCCTCCTGCTAGAAGAAGCCGGCCTGCTCGTCGAACAAGCTGCTATCCCAGCCCCCGCTCCTGCTGAGCCAATGAACCCAGCTCCTGCTGAGCCAGTGAATCCTGCTCCTGCTGAGCAAGAAGTTGCCCCGGCCTCTGCTGAGCCAGTGACCCCAGCTCCTGCTGAGCCAGTGAACCCAGCCCACATTAGAATAACTAGGATTAGGAGTGGTGAAGAACCGGAAGGCTGCCGAGTCAGCTAATCCACTCGCTCATAAGAGTCTGTTGCTGTTCTTTCCACCGCCGGTGAAAAGAACAGCAATTTCCATTAAAAAATTTCATTTCGGAATATTTCTATCTTCTTTGCCCCTCAATGCCTCTGCTCTTTCCTCTGCGCTGATGGATTTTTAGCCTAATTCAGTACAACATAAGGACTTTTTCAGACTTAACCAAAGGGACACCTAAGTAAAGAGCTCGTTTTGAACAATCTCATTTTTCTCGCACAGAGAGAAAAGTCCTATTGAAGTTCACTTGTCTATTATCCCTTTCCCTATTACAATTCTGAGAAAATTTCTGTAAATTTGATTTGTCAACAAGGCTGTTCATGAGCTCAAGAAACGATCCCTGCTGGTGTGGAAGCGGAAACAAGTGGAAAAAATGCCATTTCCCCGATGCGGGCCCTGCAAAAGCCGGTCCATCGCTGGCCCAACAGTATTTAAAAAAATATGGGATCTTGCTCAAAACGCCTGAACAGATTGCAGGAATTCGTCGCGCATGCCAGCTGACGGCAAGCATTCTCGACAAGACCTGCCGGATGGCAAAAGCGGGTGTAACGACCAACGAGCTCAATGCCTATGCCCACCGGCTCCATCTCGAAGCTGGGGCAATCCCGGCGCCTCTGGGCTATGGATCCCCTCCCTACCCTAAAAGCATCTGCACTTCCCTCAACGATGTGATCTGCCACGGTATTCCGGACGACATCCCTCTTAAAGAGGGGGATTTCCTCAACATCGACGTCTCCTGCATTCTCAACGGCTACTATGGCGACTGCAGCAAAATGGTGGCGATCGGCCAGATCGACGAGGAGAAAAAAAGAGTAATGGAAGCAGCCTACGAATCCCTCATGCGGTCAATTGCCATCCTCAAGCCCGGGGTGATGATCTATGAGATCGGCAATGTGATCGAAGCGTGCGCCGCAGCGCACCGGTGCACTGTGGTGAACCAATTCGTCGGCCACGGCGTCGGCATCGACTTTCATGAGCCGCCGCAGGTCCCCCATCACTACAACCAACTTAAAATCCCCTTGGCTCCCGGAATGACCTTCACGATCGAGCCGATGATCAACGCCGGGGTCCGCTCCGGATATATCGATCCGCATGATCAATGGACCGCGCGGACGAGCGACGGCAAACCCAGCGCCCAATGGGAACACACCGTCCTCATCACAGAAGAGGGTCACGAGATCTTAACTCAGCTCACATAAGAGGCAGCAGTGAGAAGTAGACTACTCTGCGCATGTGTTCTTTTTATTTTGGGCCTTCGCCCCGCCTTTGCCCTGCCTACGACCAATGTCCCTTCGAACTATCCCCATTTCCACAACAACCCCTTCCTTGATCAAAAGATCAAGCTTCAAATCGCCCCATTCCTTCTTCCCCTCGAACATCCGATGCAAGCGACGCTCGATGCGATTTTTTCCCATTCAAGAGTCCTTGAAAATGAACAAGCGCTCCTCGATGCAGGATTTGTCATCATTGCAGGCCCCATGCCCTACAGCTACGTCATCGTAGCGCGCCATCCTGCAGTCCCCGGTTATGTCTTCAAACTCTATCTCGATTCAGAAACCCGTTATCGCAAGAACATTCCCCACTGGGTATGGCTGGCGAGGCGCTGCGCCGGTGCGCAAGGGATCAGAAAAGTGATCAATCAAAAGAAAATCCAACATTTTGCCATTCCCGATAAATGGCTCTATGTCCTTCCTCCCTATCCTCCTTCCACCTCTTTAAATCCGCAACCGGTGATCCTGATGGAGACCGATATGGAACCTGAAAGTAAAGAGGTATCGGTCCATATGTGGAAAACGACCGTTACCCGCAAACATCTCGATGAGCTCTACTCGATCTTGAAGCATGGATATGGCGGACATGGCGTCATCAACCTGCCTAACAATGTTCCTTTCACCAAACAGGGAAAATTTGCATTCACCGATACGGAAGATCCCCGGAACGACCTCAACTTAAAGCATATAAAAAAATACCTCTCCAAGGGCATGCAGCACTATTGGGACAATCTGATCAATTAATGAACTTTCCTTTGTAGGCCTCCCTTAGCTCTTTGTTACGCGGATCGATATAGGCGATCATCTTCGAAAAACCCAATTTCTGCTCGTGATCGACCATCAACTCTTCTATCGTCTCGACCACTCCTGTTCCCATTTTAGAGGTGGAGTGAAAAAGCTTCCCATTTCCAAGGCACATCGCCACATGGGAAAGCAACTTGGCTTGAGAACGGTGTTTGACAAATAGAAGATCGCCGCAGCGGATCCGGTCGATATCGATCTTAAGGACTTTCCAATCGCCAAACGCCATCAGCCGGCGCGGCATGTCCCCAATGTAACAGAGCGGAATATCAACTTGCAGGGCGGTTTTAAACAGATACCAGATCGCCGTCAAGCAATCGGTGGTGTGAGGGGCGTCTTCCCGCAAGGCCGGCCTGCGGTAAACTGTCTTGCCCTCAAGGATAGAAACTGCCTCTAAAAGAGGCTCGATAGCAATTTTCTCGTAACGGAATACATAAACTGTGAACTAAGACCTCCTATTGATTCATAAACCACCTCAAAAGTTTGATTTTCAGCTGCGTCAAAGCAACCAAAAATCAACCTTCTGAAATTATTTGACAGTCTCATCTAAAAGCGAATACTGGCTACTCTTGCGGACTGCTGTTTTCCGAAGCAGCTTGGAAAGGGGCTTTTTCTTTGCAGCCGGCTCTTTTGGCAAGAGAGGAGCGCCGATCAGGTCTGTCTCGAGCGGCAACGTTAAGTCTACCTCCACGGGCAAAAGAGGGGCTGCTTCCTGAATAAAAGAGGAAGGCTCGGGCAAAGGCTGCTCCTTCTCCTTCTTTTTCTCACTTGTTTTTTTAGGCGATTTTTTCGCAACAGCTTGGAAAGAGACCAGCTCTTCAAGAAGCTGCACCTGCGACTCAAGATCTTGACACTGCTGGGCAAGCGTTAGGATTTGGGCCTGATAGTCGAGATCTTCGGAACAGCTTGCCAGTTGTTTTTCTTCCGCTTCTTTCTGGACAACGGTCAATTCCCCTTCCAAACGAAAAAGCTCTCTGCGCGCTTGATTCAACGCCTCTGATTTTTCCTCGAACTGCGCTTTGAGCTGGGCATACCGATGCTGCAACTGGCGCATTTCAACAGAAGTCTCCGTTTTTTCTTCAGCGCTTTCTTGAGGAACGATCGGATTGACGATCTCGCGCGCTTTTAAAGGCTCTGCATATTTGTATTTCAGGACTTGGGATTGGGCATCTTCCAATGCAGCTTGAAACGCTTTTTCTTTCCGCTGATATCCGAGGATCTGCTCATTTAACGCATCGCATTGCTGGCGCGCCTTTTCCACCTCTTCGCAGAGGCGGTGCTGGCTCTCGACTGCCGCGTTGCGCGATGCAAGAGCTGCTTTGAACTCCTCATCAAAAGGCTTGGCCTCCTTCTGCAACCGCTGGACAAGCTCTTGAAGCTGCCGGTTAGACTCCTCCAACTCCCCCCTCTTGATCTTCTGCATGTCGAGCCACTGGTCGATCTCCTCATGTCCAAGAAGAGTGATCCCCCAGCTGAACACCGCTGCTGCCAAGAACAGGGCGCACCAAGGCTGCTCAATGACGGTCCGATGTTCGAGAGCAGCTAGAACGGCAAGTGAAATAAAGCCGGCGTAAAACCCTTTGCGTTTGAAAAGGCTCACAGCGAGCATTCCGATCGCGGCGAGCAAAGCAAAAGGCCACAGCTCCCAGGAAGCGCGGAACAAAAGAAACGCAAACGCTCCAAATAAGCAGAGAGGGCCGCTGGCCGACAAAAAGAAAACGTGCATAAACTCCCTCCTAAAGAGAAGAAAGCCTACCAAGAATCCGCGCAAGAGTCAAATACCCAAGCTCCAATCGGTCGAGACCAAAATGCTCATTGGGGGCGTGGATATCATCATCCACAAGCCCCATCCCGATCATCGCGACATCCCCGCCTGTTGCCTTAGCCAGATCGACGACGATCGGCACAGACCCTCCGCACAGCATATAACGGCATGGCTTCCCAAATACCTCTTCATAAGCTAAAGCCGCTGTTTTGACAATAGGAGAATCAAAAGAAGTGCGATAAGCCGAGGCTGCGCTATGGAATTTAACCTTCATTTCGATCCCTTTGGGAGCCTTTTCCTGAAAAAATGCCGCCAGGGCAGCAGCGATCTTTCCCGGATCTTGCCCGGGAACCAGGCGACAGGAAATTTTTGCATGCGCTTTAGAAGGGATCACCGTTTTAAAGCCCGATCCGGTATACCCTCCCCACATCCCATTGATCTCGACCGTCGGCCTGAGCCAATTCGACTCGCGGATAGAAAACCCTTGTTCCGCACAGTAAGCTTTCACTCCAAAGCTTTTCCTGTACCCCTCTTCATCAAACGTCATATCGATGAGCGCAAGGTGCTCTTTTGAGAGCATCTGAATGCCATCGTAAAAACCGGGAATTGCTACTCTTCCCTGAGCATCCCACAACTGGTCGAGCACATGGGCCAAAGCGCGATTGGGGTTTAACGCGACACCGCCATGGACACCTGAATGCAGATCGATCGACGAGTTGGAACACTCGACCTCGACAGCGGCAAGCCCCCTCATCCCCACCGTGATCCCGGGAGTATTCGGGGCGGGAAGATCAAAGTCGACAACCAAAAGATGTTCCGCTTTAAGGCGCTCTTTATATTGCTCGATAGCTGCGGCCGTCCCTCTTCCTCCCGATTCCTCTTCCCCTTCAATGAAGACCTTGATGTTGATATCTAAAGAACGGGCGAGCTCAAATACAGCTTTAAGGGCCGTTAACGTAAAAAAGCACTGCCCCTTGTTGTCGACAGCTCCGCGGGCATACACCTGGTCCTTCCTGACCGTAGGCTTGAACGGATCGCTGTGCCATAGCTCTAAAGGATCGACAGGCTGTACATCGTAGTGGTGGTAAATCAACACAGTGGGCCTGTCCGGGCCAGCCTTCAAATAAGAAGCAAAAACAACAGGCAACCCGGGCGTTTCCCAAATTTCAGAATCCAATCCGATCTGCTGCAAATAGCGCACAAGCCACTCTGCGCAGCAGCGGGAGTCCTTCTCATGCCGCGGATCGGTGCTGATGCTAGGAAACTCCAAGAACGTAAAAAAATCGCGCACAATCTGATCGCTGCGGTCCCGATACCACTGTTTTAACTGATCTAATCCAATCGTCTTCATGACTACCTCAACTTTGCAACTTTTTAGGACCGCCTGCCTCGTCTATTTGCCCTCTGACATTCGACCAACGGCGGAACTAGGAGATTCATTTAAACAGGAAGGGGTTACAAACCCCTTCCTGTTTAAATTAACTCGACAGAAACCAAATCCGCAGACAGTCTCTCAGTCCTAAAAAGTTGCAAAATCAAGGTTACGAGGAAATATCTTCTTGGTTATCGATAATATCGTGGGCGCTTTCTATTAAAAAAGCAGCAAGCGAAGAGTCGCCTTCATAGGTCATCTCCACTTGCATCTTGCCATCTTTGGCCGGCTTGCCGCATGTGATTAAAACATAACAAGCATTTTCATCAGCTAAGGCATCATGCATTTCTTCAAGCATGCGACCTTTTTTCGTTCTTGTGCGCTTTGCAAGTGCAACCATCATGATCCTCTAGCTCCCTCAATTGCGGGCAAAATCAATTTAATAAAAAAACTCCCTAAGAATTAGCTTCTGCCAACTCTTAAGAGATTATACCGATTCAAAAAACAGGTCCGAGACCGCGTCTCAGTCTTGATCTAATTTTTAAATCATTTTGGGTATACATGTCATAAATGCCGATTAATATGCAAAAGAAAAAAGGAGGTTGACATGATGTGAAAAAGCTAAGATAATCTACACCGAAATATGCTTCTCTTGAACATGAGGTTTTACCATGGCGTTTGCAAAGCGGATCTTTCTCTTTCTAGCCGTCAATTTTTTGGTGATCATCACCCTATCGATCATTCTCAATCTTTTCCACGTCCAGCCTTTTTTGCAAAGCTACGGCCTTAACATCCCTTCGCTGCTGATCTTTTGTTTGATCTGGGGGATGGGAGGCGCTCTGATCTCGCTTCTGCTTTCCCGCCAAATGGCGAAGTGGATGCTTGGGGTCCGCGTCATCGATCCCGACACCCACGATCCCGACCTCCAACGGCTTGTCCAAACAGTCCATCGGCTAGCGCGCGACGCTCATCTCTCCGATATGCCCGAAGTGGGGATCTACGAATCGCCCGAGCCCAACGCTTTTGCAACAGGGCCTTCCCAGCGGCGTTCTCTTGTCGCCGTGTCGACAGGACTGATGCGCAGAATGTCCCAAAGGGAATTAGAAGGTGTGCTTGCCCACGAGATCTCACATATCACCAACGGCGACATGGTCACGATGACCCTGCTCCAAGGAATTGTCAACGCATTTGTGATGTTCCTGGCCCGGGTGCTGGCCTATGTTTTCTCCGGCCTCGGCAAATCGCGCGACAGCAATTCGTCAGGAGGATCTTACGTCTCCTACATGCTCTTTGTCTTCGTATTTGAGATCGTCTTCATGTTCCTAGGATCGATGATCATCGCCTCGTTTTCCCGCTTCCGCGAATTCCGTGCGGACAAAGGGGGCGCCGACTTGGCAGGAAAAGACAACATGATCGCCGCGTTAGAATCGCTGAAGAGGATGCAGCAAGTCCACGACCCCCACACAGAAAAACCCTCTTTTCAAGCGTTTAAAATCTCGACAAGAGGAAAAAGCGGACTGATGGCGCTCTTTGCAACCCACCCACCCCTCGATCTGAGGATCCAGCGGCTGCAACAGAGCTAACAGAAACAACCTAAAGGATCAGGAAGTTTCGAAATAATTTAATTCTTGTCCTGGCTTTCCCAATACTGATGGATCGTTTGGTCGACCGCTTGCTTCAAATCAGGATTGCAAAGAGGCAAACGGTTGACGACCGCTTCAACCCATTCAAAATACAGGTCGATCCGCTCGCGGCTCCAAGTCTTTGGAGGAGTCCTCAACAGATCATTTAGATTGTAGAGCTTATCGGCCAGCTTGATCTGCGCTGCGCCGGAGGATTTATGCGTTGCATTGATCACCTGCAGGCGCTTCCGGTCAATAGGAGAGAGCTCTTTATCATCGGTCAGCTCAGCGACATAGCCTGCCACCTCGCTTCCAAACAACCGAGAGATCTCCTCTAATGTCGTTTGCGTATCCTGAACAGTATCGTGCAATAAGGAAGCGATGATTAAGGCCGGGTCCTTCACCTTTCCAACGTTGATAAGATAATTAGTCACGCCGATCGGATGAGAAATATAGGGGGTTTTCGCCTCATTTTTCCGCATTTGGAACTGATGTTTCTCCGCTGCAAAGTCGAGGGCGTCTAAAATAATTTTTACCTGGTCAGCGCTTAACTGATGCTCGTCTTGATAAAGATTTTTTAAACTGACCTCCAACTGATCAAAGCGCTGAAGGACCAGAGCGTTATGACCGGCCAGCCGGTCGAGGTTTTGACGCGATTCACCGAACCTTTCTTCAATAGGGTTCACAACAGCCTCTTCGCTCGTATTAAAGAGCTCTTGCGGCCGGATAAAACCGTCAGCATTCCCTGACAGACTAGCAATTGTTGCCACTAGAGTTGCCAATAAATACTTTCTCATAAAAACCCCCGCACTTTTATTTTATTAACTAAATCATATCAAACAAATAGAAAAAATAAAACCGATTAAAATATTTAAAACAAATTAAAAAATAAAATAAATAATTATAAAAGATGCCAGAAAAAGATATACTGAAACAATCTGAAGAATCGGGAATTCGGCAAGAAGGCTCTTTAATCTGTCGATCTGATCCGAAGGGGCAGTGTTCATAG
>CAZEYJ010000212.1:0-5593 GCA_964516795.1 uncultured bacterium | reverse complement strand
TGAACACTGCCCCTTCGGATCAGATCGACAGATTAAAGAGCCTTCTTGCTGAATTCCCGATTCTTCAAGTTGTTTCGGTATAACGACAGTCTCTTAGAGTCTTTTCATTATTTTTTAAAGGAAAAACAAATGCGTTGTTTTTTGATAAGATACGTTGTGATTGCTGCGTTTTTCGCAGGGGTTCATGTTTGTTTTGCAGTTCCGCCAAGGCAAATACCTTCTGAGCTTTATAATGCTTATACAATGAATGGTCAAATTCCCGTTGAAGACTCTTATTGGAACAATTCGTATTCCGATGAGAATCCTTGTGTATATAAAACAGAGGATATTGATTTTTATCTGAAAGATGCCAAGGAACGAGGCGTGGGCTATTATGGCGGCACTGATATTTTTCTTTATGAAATGTTGGATCAATACCGGGATTATATTGCTGGCAAGTCGGTAGCTGTTATCGGATCGACTATCCCTAGATATGAAAGTACCGTTTTAGCTTATGGCGGACATCCTGTGACGATCGAATATAATAAAATTATATGTGAAGATCCTCGTATTAAAGTCATGACGGTAAAAGAGTTTGAGGAGAATCCCTTGGAATTTGATGTTGTTGTATCGATTTCAAGTATTGAACATGATGGCTTAGGGCGTTATGGGGACCCGATTAATCCCTGGGGCGATATGATGGCTATGGAAAAAATGAAAGGGATGTTAAAGGAAGGGGGCATTCTTTTCCTTGCAGTCCCTGTTGGAAGCGATTGTCTTTTTTGGAATGCCCACCGGGTTTATGGACGAATTCGCTTGCCTCTTCTTTTAGAGGGATGGGAGGTTATGGCCTCTAGCGGCTTTTCTCTAGCTGATTATGATCTTGCTAATTCAGGCTGGCATCAGCCAGTATTTGTTCTTCGGCCTCAGCATGGAGAAATGAAGTGTTATTAGATCAATTGATGAAATTAAAATGGATTCAGCTCTTTTGCTTAGCTGGAATTTTATACTTGCAGCAAGTAGAAGGAACTGCCCCTAAAGTCGGGTTTGAGAAATTTCGAAACAAGTTTTTTATTGAGACGGGAAGCTACGAAGGAGAAGGAATTGCAATGGCTATTCAAGCTGGCTTCCCATCAATTTATTCTATTGAGCTTGCACCATTTTGGTATCATCATTGCAAGGATCGATTTGGTTCTGTGCCCTCGGTCCATCTGTTTTTCGGAGATTCTACAAAGGTCTTGGAAAAAGTTTTGTGCGAGGTTGATGCTCCAGCGACGTTTTGGCTTGATGGACACTGGTCTGGAGAAGGGACTGCACAAGGAAAGACTAAGACGCCGATTTTGGCAGAGCTAGCGGCGATTGCGCAGCACCCAATTAAAAATCATACCATTTTGATAGATGATATTAGATGTTGTGGAACGAGCGATTTTGATTTTATTGACCTTGAGGAGATAATTGAAAAGATTTTAGAGATCAACGGAAAATATAAAATCACATTTGAGCATGGGACATTTCCTCGGGATATTCTTGTCGCACAAGTTGAGGAAGACGAGACTTCGCTTTCCGCGGTTTATAACGGATATAGAGGCATTTGCTCCGCTGCCGTAGTCAATGAGAGCATTTTTCAAAGATTTAAAAAAAATAAGCTGTATCAGCAGATATTGGAACATCTTACAGAGTCGCAAGGAAAGGAATATTTCGATTTCATTAAAACGAACTATTCTCATTTGCTTGAAAGGTGGGAAAAGTTTCGTGAAAATGATCTTATAGGTTCTCCGGATGTTTATATCTATCCCCAAATAGGAGAAACAGCCCCGACCACCTTGAGATATGCGAAGGTATTGGGAGATCTGGAACGCTATTTTGGAAGTTTGCATCAAAAGAAAATTATCGAAATTGGCGGAGGATACGGGGGGCAGTGCTTGGTTATTTCAAAATTATATGCATTCCAGGAATACCAAATCGTGGACCTTGCTGAACCTAAAATGTTAACGGAGAAATATCTGCTTCGATCTCAAGTCCCGAATTCCCGATGTCTTACTTGTGAAGACATTGCAATCGATGAGCAGTATGATCTAGTGATCAGCAATTACGCTTTTTCCGAGTTCGATCGTGCGATTCAAGAGAGATATTTGGAAAAAGTGCTTAAAAATGCAAAGCATGGATATTTGACGTTGAACGGTCTCGAAATGGCGCATGAGACAGGAACTTTTACGCTAGACGAGCTTACAGATGCTCTTAGATCCTATGGTTTTAACCCAGCCATTTTTGAAGAGCAGCCTCTCACTGCTAGGGGGAATAGGCTTTTAATCTGGTAGGCGGAATTTGAACTCATGGAGAGCTTTTTACTTCTGATTTAGGTCATCATCAAGAGAAGGCCTTCCTTTTTCGTAAGGGATTTTTTTCCAGAAGATCCCTTCGCTTGTATAGAGGGTGGCAAGACCATTGCCCTCTTCGATTTTAGAAATGGGCTTTTTATCGCCTTTCTTGAAGTAAGAGCCCTTGATCAGCAGGTCGTTCGCATATTCCTCAGCGAGCATGATATCCCCGTTTTTATACCAGCCGAAGCAAAGTCCTTGTTTTTTTTGCTGATGGATTTCCCTTTGGCTTTCGAGAATGCCGTTCTCATACCAGGTTTTCACTTGTCCTTCAATTTGATCCTCATGCCAATGGAGATTAAGCTTGGGCGTTGTTGAAGAAGGATAGTATTCCCATTCTTCTCCATGCTTTTTCCCATCGAGGACATGGTAAGAACAGGTTAGAGACCCATCTGGAGAATATTCCTTGACGATTCCCTGCTGCACGCCTTGTTGAAATTCAATGCGGCTGGCCAGAAGACCTTGTTTAAATAAAGGCTTCATTCCATTCCCATCCACAATTTCCCCGATTTTTTCCCCGGAGGGGTCGCGGTAGACGGCGGACAGGAGCAGATCATTGTTGTAGGTTTCTTCATAAGCAAGAAGTGTCGGAGACCAGGATCCCCTGGCAATCCCGTGTTTTTTTCCTCGGACATAAGGAATGGTTTCTAAAACTCGTCCATTTTCATCATAGGCGATCGATTCTCCATGGATCTCCCCTTTCTCGTACGGGATGATTTGGGAGATTTGTCCATTTTGATGATAATAGATAGAAGGCCTATGCAGTAGGCCTTTATCGTAGTAGATCTCAGCAATGACATTGCCTTGATCGTCCCATACTTGGCTTTTCTTATCGAAGACCCAGCTTGTCTGGGCTAGGTCGTTGATGTCGGCCAACCCTTCCATGATGTGGGATTCAATTCTCAGCTGTCCATTCGGATACCATTCCCGATAGGTTCCGTGGGCGCGCCCGTCAACGACTTCCAGCGATTGCCAGACATGTCCGTTGGGATGGTAGCTTGTGATCCTAGACGAGCTTTGACCAAGGGCATTTCTTCCGTAGACGCGCAGGACCTTTTGATAGGGCTGGGGAGTAAGAAAGTCGATCGATTGATAAGGGGCTAGGCGATCTTTGATGCTAATGGTCTCGCTAAAGCCATTCTTGTCGATTAGCTGCATGCTGACAATCTGATCGCTTTGATCGGCCGGCGTTCGATGGCAGCTTGCAGTAACAAGCAGAATGAAAAGGAAGGAATAAATTTGTGTCATGTCATCGTCTCTTAAGGGGAAAGAGAACTTTCTCGTTTGATCAAGTCCATGTTAACGACATAGACAAATTCTTGAGATCCATTCTCTTTTTTGGAAAGTTGAAAATCTTTGATAATAAGTTGAGGGCGCATTTCTTTGGGCCCGTAAGGCCAGATGGTCACGCCTTCAATCAAGCTCAGGGTCCTTTTGAGGTCCTCTTCGTTCATTTCGACAAAGTGCTGCTGTTTTTCTTCGACTTCTTGAAAATTGCTGCTTTGCCGCGTTTGAATTTCAGAGAAGAGTAATCGATTGGGGCCTTCTTTAAGGAAAAAAAGCCTTTTTTTCAATCCATCGTCATTGGGGTTTTCCAAAAGCTGGGCTTCCATTTTTTTGACTTCAGGTTCGAGAAAACAAAGCGTTTCCAAGTGTTTGTCGATATAAAAATGATCTGCATTTCTTAGGGAAGAAAGGAAGGAGCCCTCTTTTTGGTGAAGAGACTCGATCTGGGCGCTTTTTTTACTGATCCTTTCGATTTCGTTAGAGATGTTTTCATAAAAGGAAAGCTGCGCGATGAAGTGGAATAGCAAATAGAGGAAAGGAATCGGCGCTGCAATCAGAATGGCAGCATGGCCGGCGGGTCTAGAAAAAAAGGAGCGGATTTTGATGAGATAAGCGTTCATGGAGCCCTTTTTTTAAGAGGATTGAGTTCAAAGCTTGTCCAGTATGTGGTGTTCTGGCTGTTCCATTTAATCTCTTTTTTGGGGTTCACAATTTGATCCCCTTTGAGGAGGGCATCGTGGAACTCTCTGGCAAGGCGAGGCGTTGCAGCTGTCAGCTCCAATTCAACTTTAGCGGAGTAGCCTCCTCCCGGTTCTTCCAGTTTAGGATATTTATAAAGCTGGTAGTGGAGGCTTTTAATTTCGATCCCCTCTTTTTTCCCTCCTTCCGGAGAAGAAAGGGTGGGATGCGCACTTAACCAGGCGAGTAGATCGCTGACTGAAGGAACGGTGGGGATGAAGGGAAAAGGAAGTTTTTGTGTATTGAGAGAGCTTTCCCATTGCCATAGGACCTCTTTCCATGCGCTGGCATGTTGAGGGATATTTTTGGGCATGGTTGTCGGTAAGTGGCTGAGCAGCTGTTCTGAAAGGGCCTTTTCCTTCTTTTTCAGCAGACCGAAGCTTCCTATCCCCATGATCAAAGCAGCACTTAAGCAGAGAGAAGCAAACCGGATTGTCCCTTTTTTTATTTTTTCTCTAAAACGGGGTGGGATCCACTTCCCTTGAAGGAATTGGACAGAGTGTTGATCTTTTATCAGCGCATCAAGAGCGGTCCCAATTGGAATGGCATAGTCATGAAGGATTGCCGGAGGAATAGCGAGCTCATCTATGTTGCGAGGAGTTGCCCCCGTCCAAAAAAGTGATGCGGGGATTGCCGGATAGGTCTCCCCCAGGATAATCCAATCTGATGTCTCTGTAAGGATGTTTTTGTTTTTTAGAAAATGGAACAGGCGCTCGATCTCTTTCTGAGCCTTCTCTTTGACCTGTGTTAAGTGGACAAGCGGTCCGGACAGAGGATCTCGCGTTAAGGAATCGGCCGTTTTGTCAGGGAAGTCTTTTGCAAGGGCCTGAAGAAAATCCTGTCGCCCGAAATGCAGAGGTTGAGAGAGGGAAATTTCGTTTTCTATGACAATGACGCAGCAGCTTTTTGTCTCTCCAAAATGGAAGATCGAAAAGTTTTTTTCTTGAGGGAATAGCCACCTGCATAATCGATAGAGAGCATTGGGAGCGCAGGAGATCGAGTCGGGTTCGATGTGCAGGGATTGAGCCCACTGTAGATGAGATTCTAGGGTGGAGTCGCGCGAGGCAAACAAACTGATGCTGAAAGCCTCTTTTCCCATTCGGTTTAAGTTGGCGGCAATATTGGCTTCTTCAGTTGGGAAAGGGAGAATGGCCTCAAGTTGGAAAGGGAGGGCTGCCAGAGCTTGCTTTCGATTGGGGATGGGAAGGGAA
>CAZEYJ010000211.1:0-17204 GCA_964516795.1 uncultured bacterium | reverse complement strand
GTCGATCAGCCGGTCGTCAAAGAAGGGAAGGTCGTCCCAGGAAAAGTCATGAAATGTACCCTTTCGGCAGACCATCGCGTTCTTGACGGAACAGATGGCGCCAAGTTCATGAAGATGCTTCAGAAGTTTCTAGAAAATCCTTCGATCCTTGTCATGTAAAGTTCATTCTTGATGCAGATTTTCCTCAGCATGTCCACAAAAAATGGACATAATGAAAAAAATCTGCATCAGTTTTATAGCCAGCGCTTTCTTCGGAAGAAAAGAAGGGCAAAGAAAGAAAAGAGGATAATTCCCGACATCACGAGAATAAAGGCGTGGGTGTTCTGAGAGAGGGGCAAGTTCACGTTCATCCCATAAATGCTGGCAATAATCGTAGGAATATTAAAAATAATCGTCAGCGCTGTCAGCAATTTAATAGTCTTATGCAGGTTATTGGTGAAAATGATCTGATAGGAGTCCCTTAAGCTCCGGATGCTCTTGATGGCGATATTGCACAGGTCTTCCGATTGCGTCACGGCAAGAGTCAGGTCTTCGAGCAGTTCTTGGTCTTTTTCATAGAGGTTGGTGTAGCGTCCCGAGGTGATTCCTTCCAGCACGTTGCGTGTCGGTTCAAGGGTCGATAGGTACTGGTTTAAAATCTCTTCATAGCGCGTTAGCGTTGTGATCTCGTCGCTTTCCACGCGGATCATCTCTTTTTCTTGCGTCATCACGTTGTGCCTGACCCTGCGGATCTGTGTCATGAACTCTTGCGTCATCCTTAGGAATAAATGGATCAGGAGTTTAGAGCGTTGTAAAGTGGAGAGTTTATTTTTTTTCTCAATAAAATTACGGATAATCGAGTTTTTGAGAGGTGAGATTGTAATGAAATAATGGGGAGTCAGGATCATGGTCAGCGTTGCTGTATAGAGCCCGACGGCCACATCGAGCTCGATCGGATGGCGCGTAAAAATCAAAACGGCATTTTTGACTTTTTCAACCCGTGGAATTTCATATTTATCCAGGCAATCTTGAAGGTCGGCGAGTTCAAGGGAGGTGAGCTGGCAGAGCTGTTCGAGATCAATAGAGGAGGCATTTTCAACATGGATCCAGCACCCTTCTCGAGGGGAGCCTAAGTTGAAGAAATTTTCATCTTTGGCAGTCTTGAAGTAGTACTCGATCATGACAGAGATCCCTTCGCTATATACCTAGCCTATTGCAGAAGCTAGAAAAAAATGCAATCTATATAGAAGGAGAGCTTTTAGTCGCCTGTGTAGAGCGTGCCGGTGAAATCGCCGAATTCGCCATGCCGGCCGATAGGGCAGAGGGTATTTCCATCAGAAGATGAGGCTGCGGTGACAGCATTTTCAGGGGAAACAACTGCAGCGGCGCTAAAGCCGATGCTAATGCCTAGGGCCTTGAGTTTGTTTAGATGCTGTTCTTCGGGATGATTGAAGATTTTTGCGAAGCAGAATTGTGCCAATGATGCGGCAGATTGCAGGAGGCTCTCTCCCAAGGCGAAAAGGGCCCAGGCGCGCGCTTTGATCTTTTCGCTGATCTCAGCATCGGAGATATTGATGTTCAGACCATAGTGGTAGAACCATCGCTCAAAGGGAATCTCTTTTCTCAGGCCATAGGCTATTGCGCGTGCATTGACGGCGACGTTGCGGGCCACGCTGGCAATCCCTGAGACGATATTGCCGGCTTGTGTTGCGCGTAAGCGGAGATTGGAAGTCAGGTTTCTTCGAAAATCCTCAGGAGGTCGATGAGACGTGGTGGCTTGATCATCGGCAAAATGGACATGTCTGCTATTAACGGGAGTTGTCATAGAGGCGCCTCAAGATGAAGAAGAGGTAGAAGCGGAGAAGTTGGCTTCGAGCTCTTCGATCCGTTTTTCTAATGTTTCGATCTGTTTGACATAATCGGTAATTTTTCTTAAATGGACCTGTTGACGATTATAGTCGGCAAGGCTCATGACGGGAGCGCCGGCGTATTTTCCCGGTTCAGAAATCGTTTTGCTGACACCCCCTCGGGCTGCGATCATGACGTTGTCGGTAATTTCGAGATGTCCGACAATACCGGTTTGTCCGCCGAAGATGACGTGGCGGCCTGTCTTGACTGAGCCTGAAATTCCCGTTTGGGAGATGACAATGTTATCTTGACCTAAGGAGACGTTATGTCCGATTTGGACGAGGTTGTCAATTTTTGTGCCTGGGCCGATCTTGGTGACTTTGAACCGTGCGCGGTCGATGGTGGTGTTGGCTCCGATCTCAACATCGTCCTCGAGGATGACATTGCCGAGCTGTTCCAGTTTGACATGGCGTCCTTTGGCATTGGTCAGATAGCCAAATCCGCAGGAGCCGATAACTGCTCCGGGCTGCAAGATGACCCGATTGCCTAAGACGCAACGTTCACGGATGGTCGCATGGGCGTACAAAATGCAGCTTTCTCCAATTGTCACGCCTGGCCCGATCGATACAAAAGGAAAAATTTGCGTGTGATCACCGATAGAGCATCCTTGGTCGATGACAACATGAGGGCCGATCTGAACGTTGTTTCCGATTTTTGCCGTGGGGTGGATAACAGCGGTAGGGTGGATGCCTGGAAAGCCGCTTGTATGATGCACTTCTTTTAAAAGATGTTGCGCGATGACCTGAAAGGTCTGCGAAGGGTCGTTTGAGATCAGGTAGTTTTTTCCTTCTTCCGTCGGAGTTTCCCGATCGATGCAAACGACCCCCGCCTTGGAATCGCGCATGGCTTGACGATAGCGTGGATTGGCTAAGAAAGAAACATCCTCAGGACCTGCAGACTCTAAAGCTTCCAGTCCGCAAACCTCATGATGGGGATTGCCGACTAATGTTGCGGAAGTGAGGGCGCTGAGCTCAGCGAGGGTGTATTTCTTAGTGCTCATAACTATTTCGTCTTTGTCTCTTTTTTATTGGCTGGTTTTTTTAATGCTGTTCTCTTGGCAGCTGGTTTTTTAGCAGCGGCGTCAGAAGAAACGGCTGGTTCAGCAACAGCGGCAGGCGCTACAGCTGCATCGGGTGTGCTGACCGGAGCGACCGGAGCTGCCGTGTTATTGACAGGAGCAGCAGGCGCAGCGGCTTGCTTTTTTGTTTCAACATCGAAGTTTTTGTCCATTTCCAAGACGACTTCATTGGTCACATCGAGAGTTGGGGAGATATAGAAGCAGGCGTCTTTATTGACAATGACAGTCAGCTTTTTGTCTTTAGCGATTTTTTCTGACGCAGAATTGATCCCGTTGCCGATAGTTTGGACGATCCGCATATTGGCTTGGTTTAAGACTTGGTAGTACTGGTTCTGATAGCGGTTCATCTCTTCGCTGAGCATGCGGAATTTATTTTTCAATTCTTGTTCAGCTTCAGGAGAGAGGCCGTCGAGATATTCCGGGTCGTTGAATTTAGCGGTGATATCGTTGAGCTGTTTTTCCGTTTCTTCAAGCATTGTCGACATTTGTTTCTTGAGGTTGTCGAAAGCGTTTTGCTCTTGCTTGCCTAATTTGGAATCGGTCACGCAATGGGCAAAGTTGACAACGCCAATAGAGGGCGCATCAGCAGCAAATGCCGATGAGGTTAGCCCGGCGGCGAGGATTAATAGAGAGAGATAACGGTTCTTCATAGTTGCATAGCTCCTTGTTGTTAAAATTGGCCGCCCATGGAGAAGAAGAACTTGCGCACTTCACTTCTTCCATCCGGATTAATGGGGAAGCCCATACCTAAAATGACAGGGACGCGGTTGATCAATTCAACCCGAGCGCCAAATCCATAGCTTAACTTAAAGTCAGCAATGGAAAAGCGCTTTAAATCGATACTACCTGCATCAACGAATAGAAATCCATCCAAGAATGGAAAAATTTCTTGAAGATACTCAACGGATAGGAGGGATGAGGAGATGCCTCCTGTAGGTTCTCCCCCTTTGAAGTGGGGGCCTAAGTCGAAGTCGCGGTATCCGCGGACGGAAGCCTGTCCTCCGAGGAAGAAGCGTTCGCTGATGGGGACTTGGTCAGGATTAGGGGTCTTCCATACGGGCTCGATGAATCGGAAGTCGAAACGGTATTTCATGATCCCACGTCGCCAAAGCTGCATGTAGTAGGTGTTGATGTAGCCAAAGCGGAAGAAGGAGAACCTGCCGCCAAGGCCCGCAAATTCAGCTTCGAGAAGAGAGCGGAACCCGTTATGCGGCTTTAGCGCGCTGTCGGTCGAGTCGAACGAAATCGAGCTGCCGATAGCAGAAAGGATCCCATCGTGGTCAGCCCCGTGGATTTGGTGGCGCGGGATCTTATGGGAGATGTGGTTCTCCGCATTTTTGATCCTGTATTTGGTTCCAAAAGTCCAGTAGTAGTTCAATGGGTAAGAGGCGTAGACGGTGAGGCCGACGGTATCGATATTGTAGTCTTTTGAGATCAAATTGCTGTGGCTTTGCGTGAGATCGAACCCGATCCTCCAGAGCGTGTCTCTAAAGTAGGGGGTCAGCCAGGAAAGGGAGTAGGACCGTTGTTTTGAACCCAGGCTGAGGCGGGCATGCGTGTATTCTCCTCCGCCTCTTAAAGCTGAGAGCCCTTCTGAGAAGATTTTAGGGATCCCTTTGTAGTTGAAGTTGGACTCTGAGAGGTCCAGACCGCCGAAGAGGGAGTCTGCAGAGCTAAAGCCGAAGAAGAGGCTGATATTGCCGGTCGTCGTTTCCTCGACTTCGATGTAGACGTCCCTGTAGTTTTCCCCTAAGGCTTGGTCGTCCTGCGTCCGGACTGCATAGACGTTGACGCTTTTAAAGTAGCCCATGTTCTCAAGCCGTTTCTGAGTGGCTTTGAGTTTGGCGCTGTCAAATGTCTCTCCCGGAACAAGAAGGGATTCGCGCAAAATGACGTTATTTTGAGTTTGGACATTGCCGAATATCCGAACAAGCCCGATTTTATATTCATTCCCCTCCTCAATGTGGAAGAAGACATTGTAAAGAGGCTCGTCGGCAACGATCTGTGTTTCGTATTGGACGTTGCAGTCGATGTAGCCTTTGCGCCCGTAGAGGTCTTTGATGTTCTGCGCGGTGATCCGGAGTTTTTCCGGCGAATAGACCTCGTTTGGATGGACGAGGAACATCGCTTCGACCTCAGGGTCGGTAAAGAGGGTGTTTCCCTTGAAGGTGATCTTATTGAAGTGGTAGACTTCTCCTCGCTCCGCATTGATCTCGAGGATAATTTTCCCTTGGGACGGGGATTCTTTAACTTGAATGTCGACTCTGGCGTCGGCATAGCCGCGGTTCTGGAGGAAATTAATGATCGTCAGTCTGTCTTGTTCTAGGGCTTCTTCACTGTAGATACCCGATCCCGTCAGCCAGCTGGTAAAGAGGCTGTACTTTTTCGTGTAGATCATCCCAAGCAGTTCGCTTTTCTCGTCTTTTGTAAAGCCATTGAAGACGATATCATCAATTGTTCCCGACCTGCCTTCGCGGACTTGGATCCGGATATCGACCTCGTTGGTCTTTGGATCGGGGATGACAGAGTATTGGAGCTGGGATTCGAAATACCCTTTTTTGATGTAGTATTCCTTAACTTGGTTGAACGATTTGTTAAAAGCTTGCCGGTTGAAAACGGCATGGGCTTTGATGCCGAGCTCTTTTCTCAAGGTCCTTGTCTTAATGTGCTCATTGCCTTCCCATTTAATTGTCCGGATGGTGGGGCGGGGCCAAAGCTTGAGTTGGATGTAGACTTCAGAATTCACGACTTGAATGCTCGGTTCGACACGGTCGAACTCTTCAGAGAGGGCTTTGAGGTCGCTGTCAAAGGTCAGTTGGGAGAAAGGGTCGCCCGTCTTTGTTTTAAGGCGGCCCATGATCGTCTTGGGATCAAAAGAGGAATTGGGGGGGAGGTTCTCGATTTTGATCTCGATATTGGCGATTTTACGGTCTTCAAACGCTTCAACAGTAGGGGACTGGGCGGCGAGCTGATAGATTGGAGCGCATGAAAGGGCGAAAAGAGAAAGATATGTTACGAACTTGTTAGGCATTGTTGAGCTTCTTCCGTTTGAATGGAGGTCGTTTTTATATTATACCGAAACAAGCTGAAGAATCGGTTTTTGGCTGCGTCGGTTTTTCTTCAATATTTTGATCTGATCCTCGGGCCGTGTTTATGAACACTGTTCCTTGGATCAGATCAAAATATTGAAGAGCCTTCTAGCCAAATTTCCGATTCTTCAGATTGCTTCGGTATATTTTGGCCAAGTATGAGATTATATGGAATGAAATGGAATATTTGCAAATCAGAAGAGTTGGCGCGCTGTTAATGCTCTAGCTAAAGTGCCTCCGTCGACAAAGTCGAGGGAGCTTCCCAAAGGCAGTCCAAACGCAAGGCGCGAAACATTGAGCCCCCAGGCCTGGACCTGTTCTTTAAGGAAAAGGGCCGTCGTGTCCCCTTCGAGGGTGGAGTCTAATGCGATAATCATTTCTTTAACCCCCAGATCGTCCACTCTTTTTTTGAGTTTGGCGAGGTTCAGGTGTTCAGGTGTTTTTCCTTCAATAGGGGAAAGGAGTCCTCCGATCACATGGTAGCGTCCGCGGAAAGCCCCTGTTTCCTCGATTGCAAAAGCGTCTTTTGGCGAGGAGATGATGCAAAGCTGGGAGCTGCTCCGTTGGGGGTTGGAGCAGAATTGGCACCCATTCTGGTCCGTCAAGCATCTGCATTCGGGGCAGTGGTGGATTTTTTCTTTTAATGAGCTTAAGTGGCTAGAAAAATTTTTAACTTCTCCATCCGGCCATTCGAGAAGGTGGAAGGCGAACCGTTCGGCGGTCTTTGAACCAACGCCAGGTAATTTTTTGAAATAGGCGATCAACGTGTTGAGTTCGGCTGGATATTTGTTCATGGCGAGCTCTTTTAATGGGATGGGTTGTTTCCCGATTCTAACAAAGCTCAGAGATTATTTGGGAGGGCATTTTCAAGGGGAGAAATAAAGCTTTCATTTTTTTGCTAAATTAGGCTAAACTTGATGGAGAATGATATTTTAAATTTTTATTTTTTCATGACAAAACTATTGCAAGCACGCATTATCGGCACCGGCCGTTACCTTCCTGAAAAGATCCTGTCAAATAGCGATCTGGAAAAGATCGTCGATACGACGGATGAATGGATTGTTACGCGGACCGGGATGAAAGAAAGGCGCATAGCCCGTTCAGATGAGTTCACGTCGGATATGGGATTTCACGCGGCAGAAAAGGCGTTGGCCTCTGCGGGGATTGCTCCAGGACAGATCGACCTGATTTTATTTGCTACGATCACGCCCGACTACCCCTTTCCCAGCACGTCTTGCTTGATCCAAGCGCGGCTTAAGGCAGTCAATGCGGCAGCGTTCGACCTGCAGGCGGCTTGCACAGGTTATATTTATGCGCTCTCTCAGGCTAAGGCCTATATCGAATCGGGCCTATATCGCAATGTATTGATCGTCGCTTCAGAGAAGCTCTCGACGATTGTTGACTATAAGGACAGGAACACCTGCGTCTTGTTTGGAGATGGGGCTTCAGCCTGCGTCGTCAGTAATCAGGGAAGCGGTCTAATGTTGCGCGATATCTGCTTAGGAGCTGACGGAGAGTTGGCGGAGCTGTTATGCGTTCCTGCCGGAGGGTCCCGCAAGCCGGCTTCTCAAGAGACTTTGAGTGCAAGAGAACACTATTTGAGAATGGAAGGGAAGGAAGTCTTTAAACATGCGGTCCGCAGGATGGAATCGGCTTCCCGGCAATGTTTGGACCGTGCCGGTTTAAAAGAAAGCGATATCAGCTGGCTCGTCCCGCATCAAGCGAACATGCGCATTATTGAAGCGATTGCCAAACGTTTTGAAGTTCCTTCAGAGCGGGTGTTCTTGACCATTCACAAATATGGGAATACATCGGCTTCTTCTGTCGGTATTGCCCTGGATGAGCTATTGATGACCCATGAGGTGAAGCCAGGAGAAAATATTTTGCTCACGGCGTTCGGAGCTGGGCTTGCATGGGGAGCCTCTGTCTTGACTTACCAACGCGATGAGGGGAGTGATGGCAATGGATAAAAAGAAGTGGGCGTTTTTGTTTCCAGGTCAAGGGGCCCAGTATCCCGGTATGGGGAAAGATTTTTATGATGCGTTTGCTGTTGCCAAAGAGGTCTTTGAAGAGGCGAACGAGCATTTAGGATTTGCCTTTTCCAAGTTGGTTTTTGAGGGACCCTCCGCTGAGCTGACGCTGACGAAAAATAGCCAAGTTGCCATTTATATTACGAGCATGGCGATTTTGCGGACAGTCCAGCATCAATTTCCAGAGCTAGCTCCTGTAGTTTGTGCAGGCCTGAGCTTAGGCGAATACACAGCGTTAACGGCTTCCGGTCGCGCCACATTTAAAGAGTGCCTAGACCTCGTTTGCTTGCGAGCTAAGCTGATGGATGAGGCATGCCAAGAGAAGAAGGGGACGATGCAGGTTGTGCTTGGACTCGATGCTGAAGTGGTTGAAGAGGTGATCCGTTCTTTTCAAGGTTCAATCCCCGTTTGGGTTGCGAATTTGAACTGCCCTGGGCAAGTTGTGATTGCCGGCACGCCGGACGCCCTTGCAGCTGCAGTCGAGGCCCTTAAATTGAAAGGCGCCAAGAGGGCCCTTCCTCTTGATGTTTCAGGAGCTTTTCACAGTGGATTGATGCGCTCGGCGCAAGAAAAACTAGCCCCCAAAATCCTTGAGACGCAGCTCAAAGGATCGGACATTGATTTTGTGATGAATGTCCCCGGAGGATACGTTGAGAATTTGTCTGAGGTCAGGCAGTACCTGATCCAACAAGTAGCTAGTCCGGTCCGCTGGGAAAAAGGGGTGCGCGCCATGGTTGATCGAGGCGTCGATGTCTATTTGGAAATGGGGCCGGGAAAAACTCTTGCCGGAATGAATAAACGCATTGGTGTCGCGCAACCGACGTATAGCATTGAAAAGGTTGCCGATTTAGAAGAATCATTTAAAGAATTAATGGGGTCCTATGCAGCTGTTGAAGGATAAAAAGGCTCTGATCACTGGCGGAACGGCAGGCATTGGCAAGGAAATCGCCCTTTGCTATGCGCGCCAAGGCGCTTCTGTTGCCATTTGCGGTACGAACCTAGAGAGGGCCCAAACTGTCTTAGATGAGTTAAAACAAGCGCAAGTTTTTCCTGATCAGATGTTTGAAGTCATTATTGTCGATGTTGCGAATAAGCAATCGGTCGATGAAGCGCTTCAGAAGTTGATCGCCTCTTGGGGAAGTATTGATATCCTGGTCAACAATGCAGGGATTACCCGCGACGGACTTCTGATGAGGATGAGCGAGGAAGATTGGGACGTCGTCATCGATACCAATCTCAAATCTGTGTATAATACTTGCCAAGCTTTAGTCAGACCGATGATCAAGGCTAAAAAAGGGAAGATCATCAATATTACCTCAGTTGTCGGCTTGACAGGAAATGCCGGCCAGGTTAATTATGCTGCTTCCAAATCGGGAATGGTTGGGCTAACGAAATCTTTGGCCCAAGAATTAGCAACACGCGGCATTTGCGTGAATTGCATAGCTCCGGGATTTATCCAGACCCGGATGACAGATGTGTTAACGGATTCTCAAAAAGAGGGAATCCTTAAGAAGATCCCTATGGGCAAGATGGGATCTCCGCAGGATATCGCGAATGCAGCTGTTTTTCTTGCGAGCCATCTCTCCGATTATATGACAGGTCAGGTGCTGACCGTCGATGGCGGAATGGTGATGTAGAAGAGAAAATAAGTAGGTTTTTTGTTTTTTTTGTTAAAGAAAGGAATCGTATGTCAATAGAAAAAGAAGTAATCGACATCGTAGTAGATCAACTCGGTGTTGATGCCAATGATGTGACATTGGAAAAGTCATTTGTTGAAGATCTCAACGCAGACTCTTTGGACCTCACAGAGCTCATCATGACATTTGAAGAGCGTTTTGGTTTCGAAATTTCTGAAGAAGAAGCGGAGAAGCTCAAAACTGTTGGCAACGTAGTCGCTTACATTCAGAATAAGAAAGCTAACTAGTCTTAATTGGTAGCTTTCCCATCCTGGGTTGATTTTTCTTAGGAGGCTGTTTTTAAACAGTCTCCTAGGACAATTTCTAAAGTCTTCTAGGGCAATTTCTTAAGAACGCACCGGTTTAAATCCCAGCCTCTACACACAGTCCCTTCAGATCAGTTCACGGCATTGAAGAGACTTCTAGCTGAATTCCTCTTTCTTTAGATCGTTTTTTATAGTTTTTAAGTAGCTGATTGTTAGTTAGTTGCGATTGTTGTTTTAGCATTTAATTATGTTTTGATTTAAAGTGTAGTTTTTAGTATAATTACATTGATAATAAACAGTTTTTAATAATTTATAGGTGTTTTTATGGCATTACAACCTTTTAATAGTACCGTTACGACTGTTTGGACAAGGCGTCCAATGAATAGCCCTAGCTCTTCAAGCAGCGGCAAAGAAGAGGGGAAAGAGCAAGAGATTGAAGAATGCAGCTCTTCCCGTACTAGTTCTTCATCCAGCAAAACGAGTGAAGGGGAAAAAGAGAAACAAGAGATTGGGCAGGCTTTAAAATTTAAACTTAAAAGATCTTTAGAGAATATCGCCACGCTTGATTCCAGCAATTTTGATGACGTTGATTATGATCAGATCTCCGAGGATGTCAGATGGTTAGATTGCAGGGGCTTAGCAGGCGTCGTTACTCAATTTGCAGGTGATCAAGCTCTAGTTAAAGCAGAATCAGCTTATCGCTGGGTTGTGGCAGGGGAACAGTATTTTCTTGCTACGGATAAGATGCTGGGCAAAGGTCATTATGCGAAAGTTTATCATGGTTTTACCCACTGCGGAAAGCCTTGTGCGATCAAAATGGGTGACATTGACCCAAAAGAAGTTGAATATTTGCAGCAATTCTCATCATCTTCTTCTGGGGCATCAAACATTAGTCAAATTCTTGCAGCCGATCACGAGGAAGGTTTCGTTGTTTTGGAATTGGCCCACACCAGTCTTTCCAAAGCGCATCAACTGTCTCTTCGAGAGAAAGAAAAGCGCATTGTGATGCGAGGGATTTTAAGCGGTCTTGACGAGATTGCGCGCAAGGAGATTATCCATTCCGATGTTAAACCCCATAATATTCTTCTTATGCAGCGGGATGGCTACTTTTCAGCTAAAATCAGCGATTTTGGATTATCTATCCGGTTTGGGGATAAATTCATTGGAGGAACAAGGAGCTATTATCCTCCCGAACTGTTTTACTATTTTGCACAAGGAAGAGCGCTTCCTAAAGACGAGATGCACAAATTCGATGTGTGGGCGGCCATGCTTGTATTTGGAGAGTTTGCCTATGGATTGCTCAGTCGGGAATTTCAAGATCGATGTGATGATTACGAAAAGGGAGTTAATGATGCAATCAAGCAGGATACAAGAACAAAAGACTCCCTTCGTATGGTCGAATTTTTAAATAACTGCTTTTTTGATTGCACAGGCTTGTTCTCCGACCTTAAAGCTATAACGCCGCTGGATCATTTAATGCAGGCGATGTCTGTGTTTAATCCTCGCGATAGGATTTCAGCTCAGGAGGCGCTTAAGTTGTTCGACGGCCTCTTCACGGGGAGACCTTCTCCGGCTTCAGATTTTCACTTCGAAGAATTGGAATCGGTCTCACATCCTGGTTTTCACTTCGAAGAATTGGACTCGCAGGACGAAGGGAGCCCATCGAGTTATTGGAGAGAAGCGGAGTTGGATCCTTCCTTTCATTCTAGCCCCTTAAGCAAGGGCAAAGAACCTTCAAGCAAGGGCAAAGAAGAAGAAAGCAAAGAAGAAGGTTCTTTCCGTATTCCAGAGCCAGTTTTTTTAGGTGAAGTTGGAAGCGAGTTTTTACTCTTAAAAGAGGATCTTGATAACTATTTGCCGATCTGCAATTTAGGCGAATCAGACGAGACCGAGCAGAAATATGCTGCAGCCAAAGAGAAGAGTGTTTTGCAGGGATTTTCTTCTATCGATATAGGCACACCGGAAGCTAAAGCTGCTTCTCATGATTTAAAGAAAGCTGAACCGACTTTTAATGATGGGGTTTCAGGGCTGGAGCTAGATCCAGAGGGTTCTTTTAAAGCGTCAGAAGATCAGATGAAGCGCGCTTCAGATTGGGAGCTTGGCCAAAGAGGGCAGGGTCCTTTAGCTATGAAGCAAGAATCCCGCTCTCTGTGAGGTTTCTATGAGCTTACAGCCTGTTGATCGTTCGTTGAGCTGCAGTTCTTCAAGTTCCTCTGCTTCCGGCTCTCTAGAGGAAGGGAAGGATAAGGGACTGCTTGCCATTGAAGCCGCATTAGAAAATAAGCTGATCGTCTATTTGAAATATCTCAATACATCAAATTTGGCCAGGATGTCTCATGAATGCCGGATTCCTCAGAGTCCGGGAAATATAAACTATGGGACTTTAGCAGCTGCTGTTACGCAGTTTGCCGGCGATCAATGCGCCCTAAGCAATGTCGATAAGCTATATCGCTGGGTTTTTGCAGACGCGCGCTATTTTCTAGCAACAGATCGCATCTTGGGAAAAGGCAATTTTGCAACAGTCTACCATGGATTTACTCTCGATGGAGAGGGATGTGCGATCAAAATGGGCGCGATTCGTGAGGAAGAAGTCAGACATTTGAAGAAGTTTGCTTCTAAACTTTCAACACAATCGAATATCAATCGGCTACTGGCCTCCGATCTTAGGTTTATTAGACGTAATCAAGCTGTAGCTATTTTAGAATTAGCTGATACCAGTCTTTCTAAGGTCTCAGAACTCAACTTGACTGGAAAGCATATGCAGATCGTGCTCAGAGGAATTTTGAGCGGCTTAAACCAGGTTGCAGAGGCACGCATTATCCACTCCGATCTGAAAGAAGATAATGTTCTTCTGATCAAGCGGGATGATTATTTTGTAGCTAAAATCAGTGATTTTGGTGGGGCGGTCCGCTTTGGAGAGCCAGTAACAGGAGGCACAGCGGTCTACCATCCTCCCGAATTTTTTTATAAGGCCTTAAAAAAAGAATCGCTGCGCTATGATCAGATGCATAAAATGGATGTGTGGACGGCGATGCTGATCTTTGGGAAGTGCTTTCCTGGTTTGCTCAGTAACGGTTTCCAAAAGCGATTTGCCGAGTATTTAAGTCTGGTCGACCAAGCTGAAAAGACAGTTAAGGAGAACCAAACCATCGTTAAGGACAATCAAAAAACAGTTAAAAACTTTTCAGAATTGCTCAGGGAGTTTTATTGTGAGATGGCCACCCTGTTAAATCAGAGATTTCCCGGCCAACGCGGTGTGTTCTCCGACCTTCCAGCTAAAACACCGCTTGACCACCTGATGCAGGCGATGGCGATGTTCGATCCGCGAGATAGGGTGTCGGCCCAAGAGGCGATTAGACTGTTTGATGGTCTTTTTACGGAGAAACTTTCTCCGGCTTTAGACTCTCATTTCGAGGAATGGGAATTTGCAGAAGATTTTCATAGTGAGGAGTGGGACTCGAGCTTTTTTGCTTCTGAGATGGCCATAGACGAGCAGCCTTGTAGTGACGGCAACACAGTCGAATCCACCCTGATGGATTTAGATTAGAGCACTTTCCAAAGAGCTCATTGTGTATACCGAAATGAACTCAAAACTTGGTTTTTAGCATAGTCGGCAGTCACTGAATTTGAGCTCGCCTGTTGCCCAGTTCGAACCCAAGGGCTCTCCACCTGCTGTGCATTGTGATGGTCCGCTGGACCTTCTCGTGTCTTCGCAGCCCAACTTTTGAATTCATTTCAGTATAATTCCCTCTAAAGGCTGCCTGATTTCACATCGACCCAGATATCGCGGACCTGCTCTTGGGGAAGGATATTCTGGAAGAAGTGGTATTTACTGAAATTTTCTTCTGAATCTCGCAGGATCTCTGAGGCTTGCGGATCGGACTGCTCAATGTCCTCCGCTTTTAGCCCTGCAGGGAAAAAGCCGAAGGTCTCATAGTGGGAAGTGACCGATTTTGGGGTATAGAGGTAGTTGATAAATCGGTAGGTCAGCGCCTCTTTTTTCGAAGGCTTTGGAATGCATAGGTTCTCTATGGTGATGAAAGAGCCCTCTTCAGGCACGATAAAACCGACAAAATCAAAAAGGCGCATCGTTCTCCAGATGTAGGAGCTTGATGCGATCACAAGGGCGCAGTTTTTCGTCGCTAAGAAATAATCCCCGCGGAAGTCGGCATACGCCTCGACCCAGGGCTTTTGCTGCTTAAGCAGGTGTTTGACCTGGTCAGCTTGAGCATTGTCGATGCTGGTGACCGGGCCGAAAAGGTAGAAGGCAGCAAACTCGATCGCCTCGATCGGATCGTTTTTCATTGTAATCTTATAGTTGACCACTTCAGGATCGAAGATCATTTTCCACGAAGGGGCCATAGGGCGGTCTTTAAAATAGGCTTTGTCGATCCCAAATCCAAAAAGTTCCCATTCGAAGGGGATCGAATACTGGTTCTTTGGGTCGAAGAAATGCCCTGTCAGGTTGGGGTTGAGCCCGCTCCAGAAATCAAGCTTTTCCTTGTTGATTGGCTGCAGCAGGTCCTCCTGGATGAGCACATTAACGGCGTAGTCGGAAGGGATGATCAGGTCATAGCCTTCGCCGCCGGTTGCTTTGAGCTTGACGATAAGCTCCTCATTTGATGAGTAGTAGCTGAGGTTGACTTTGATCCCCGTCTCTTTTTGAAAGTCGGCGATAACTGCAGGATCGAGGATATCTCCCCAAGCAAAGATGTTAATCGTATCCTCCGTGTAGCGGATGATTTGCCATTTGGGCCAATAGAGCCCGAAGGCGATCAGGGCGATCCAGAAGAAGATGATTCCCGAGCGGGTAAAGAGTTTTCGCATCGTCAAAACCTCTGATGTCAAAAGATACGGGAACGGGTTTTAAGGGAGAAAAAGAGAAAGACCATTAAGCTGCTTAAGATCAGCAACACGGCTGATAGCGCATTCACAACGGGAGAGATTCCAGAGCGGAGCATCGAAAGGATGTAAAGGGAGAGTGTCTGTGAAGAGCTCCCTGCGCAAAAGTAGGAGAGGATGAAGTCGTCGAAGGAGATGATAAAGACTAAGAGCCCGGTCGCAATCAGGGAGGGGCGGAGGAGCGGCAGGGTGACTTTAAAAAAGGTCTGAAATGGAGTGGCGCCGAGGACGAGGGAGGCTTCCGTCATCCGCGTATCGAGCTCTAAAAAACGGGCGTAGACAATAGGGATCACAAAGCCGAGCCCAAGAACGCTATGGGCCAGGATCAGGGTGAGCAGGCCAAGGGGGATCGAAAAGAGGCTGAAGAAGCCGAGCAGGGAAACGGCAAGGACCGTTTCAGGGATGACGAGGTTCCCATAGAAAAGGGTGAGGAATTTCCCGATCCGTCCTCCTTGGGCCCCGTAGAAGATCAGAAAAACGCCCATTGTTAGGCTGATTAACGTCGAAAACACGGCCACGATGAGGGAATTGAGGAAGGCATGCCAGAGATGGGTCGATTCAAACAGTTCCCTGTACCATTTCAGAGTAAATTCTTTCCATGGGGAGGGGAAACCCTCCGTGTTAAAGGAAAAGGCCAATAGGACAACGATGGGGACGTAGAGGAATAAGTAGACGCAGGCGATGAACGTCAGGTTGGAGACTTTAGCGATTTGACTGCGGTTAACCATGGTGTTTCCCCGGAATGAGCCGATCTATGATCCAATAGAGAAGAATAGAAGAGAGGAGAAGGAACAAGGAGGAGACGACGGTAAAGGCGGTCCCCAAAGATCCTGTCTCATCCCCTAAGATGTAATTGGCGACGACGGAACCTACGAACATATACCGGTCGCCTCCCATGAGCTCTGGGATCGCAAACTCTCCAAAAGAGGGGATGTAGACGAGGAAAAACCCCGCTTTTAAGCCCCGTTTGGTCAGAGGGAGGATCACCCGGCGCAGCGTCTGCTGCCAGGAGGCGCCGAGATCGTAAGAGGCTTCGATGACGCGCTGGTCCAGCCGCTCTAGCGATGAATAGAGGGGCATGACCATGAAGGGGAGATAGTAATAGACCATCATGATCATGATGGCAAACGGTGTATTCAGATAGGATGAGGGGTTATGAAGAAGCCCTAGCGAGCAGAGCAAGTTATTGAGGAACCCCTGTTTTTCCAGAACGAAAAACCAGGCGTAGACGTGGAGAAGAAAGTTGGTCCAAAAAGGGACGATCAATAAAAATAAAAACAAGCTGTTGTACTTCTTGCCGGCAAAAGCGAGGAAATAGGCAAGCGGGTAGGCGATCAACAAACACAAAACGGCGTTGCCTAAAGCAAGGAGGAAGGAAGAGGCGATCACCTTCAAATAGAGAGGCCTTAAAAAGAAGGTCAGTTTTGAAAGGGTCAGTCCCTCGATCGTTCCCGATTCGCTGATGGCCACAACGCTGGACACCGCTAGGATAAGCAGGGGAAGGTAGAAGAAAAGGACCTGCCAGATCATCGCCGGGACGCCGATGGCAAAAGGAAGCTCTGATTTAGGCGGATTGGGTAGGGACTTGATTTTCATTTTTCTAAAATCACCACGTTTTCTTTTTGCCAGTAAAGGTTGACCTCGTTGTCGTAGTCGATCACTTCTTGCGGGAAGTGCTCTTCATTTTGCTCGAAGACTTGGATCCGAGAGCCATTTTTCAATACAACATTATATTGGGTTGACCTGCCGTGATAGACGATCGATTGGACAGTTCCCCTTAGCATGTTAGAAAAATTTTTAACTTCTTTTTTCGAGATCAGGATCTTTTCGGGCCGCAGGCTGATCATTGCCTCCCTATTTTCTTTCATCCACTCTTTTTTCTGCGGGATGTCGACGAGGAACCTGCCCAGCTCGGGCAGTTCGATCTCAGGAGCCGAGTCTAAATTGTGCAGGCGGCCGTTTAAAATGTTGGTCGTTCCGACGAATTTGGCGACGAAGGAGGTCAATGGGAATTCATAAATTTCTTTTGGAGTGCCGATCTGTTCGATCTCCCCCCGATGGTTCATGATCGCCATCTGGTCGGCGACGGTGAGCGCCTCAAACTGGTCATGGGTGACGTAGACAAATGTCGTTTTTAACTTGTCTTGCAGCTCGATCAGCTCGATCAGCATCTTTTCGCGCAGTTTAAAATCGAGGGCTGCCAAAGGCTCATCGAGGAGGAGGACATCGGGCTCGTTGACGATTGCCCGGGCGAGGGCCACCCGCTGCTGCTGGCC
>CAZEYJ010000210.1:0-6951 GCA_964516795.1 uncultured bacterium | reverse complement strand
TGAAACGATCCCACGGCTGGGGAGGAGCTTCGCCTCCTCCTCAGCCACTATTTTAAAAACAACCGGCCTACGGGAGAACGCATGAAACGCCTAAACTGCCTCTTTTTCTCTTTAATTCTGCCTTCCTTGCTTCAAGCTAAGGTGCCTTATGTCCCCTATGAAGAAGCGTTTCCTTGCGAGCAGGCCTCTCCCCAGTACAATCCCGGCCTCAATGAAAAAAGAGCGATCTATAAATCCCTCTATGAAAATTACTACAGCCTGGACATCGAGGAGAGCGATTACTTGATCCCTCCTCTCATCCATTTTATCTGGCTCGGCAGTCAAATCCCCGCATACATCTTACCAATGATCCAGACCTGGAAAGAACACCACCCCGGATGGATCATCAAAATTTGGACAGACGAGGATGTAGAGCCCTTTGGGCTGCAGAACAAACAAGCGTTTGATCAAGCGCTCGCTTTTGCTCAGCAGGCCGATATCTTCCGCTATGAGATCCTCTACCGATTCGGAGGATTGTACGTCGATATCGACTTTGAATGCCTCAAGCCTTTCGATGCGCTGCACAAAAGCTGCGAGTTCTATACTGGCATCTGCGAGTATAATAATGACTTGTACAATGGACTTATTGGCAGCGTGCCGAGGCATCCCATCCTCAAAGCGTGCATCGACAACCTGAAAGTGATCATCAATCCAAAAAACACGTATGATACCGGCAGGATCCTTGAAGACACCGGGCCTTATTATTTTAGAAAAATTTTCCTTTCCTTAGCGACCTCCTGCGAACCGGGAAAAACAGTCGCCTTCCCCGCCACATTTTTCTATCCCATTCCGGGAATCGCCAAAGAAGAGGTCAGGGAACAAAAAACTAGGGAAAATTATCTCAAACCGGAATCGATGTGCATCCACTACTGGAATGCAGGCTGGGGAAAAATATAGACTAATACCATGAGCAAACTCCCTCTTTTTTTGATCGCCCTGGTTTTTCCTCAATTCCTCAACGGAAAAGCCCCCTATATCGCTTACGAAAAAGCCTTCTGCTGCGAGCCTGCTTCCCCCCAATATAATCCCGGCTTGGCAGAAAGGCGAGACCTCTTCGAATCCCTTTATGAGGCCTACCATTTGCGCTTTCTCGATGAAGAAGATTATCTTATCCCTCCTCTGATCCACTTTGTTTGGCTCGGCAGCCCGCTTCCCTCCCACATGCTCAATATGATCACAACATGGGAAGAGCGCCATCCGGGATGGATCTTCCATATTTGGACCGATCAGGATGTCGAACCATTTGGGCTGCAGAACAAACTCGCCTTTGAACAATCTTCCAACTTCGGGCAGAAGTCAGATATCTTCCGCTATGAAATCCTCTACCGGTTCGGAGGGCTTTACGTCGATACCGATTTTGAATGCCTCAAGTCCTTTGACACTCTGCACAAAAGCTGCGAGTTTTATACAGGGGTTTGCGAATACAACAACGACCTATACAACGGACTGATCGGAACAAAGCCCAGGCACCCCATCCTTAAAGCCTGCATTGACAACCTCAGCGTTGCCAAAAAGCCCAAAACCAACTTCGATCCCCTCGATATCATGGGCGAAACAGGGCCCTATTACTTTAGAAAGATGTTCCTTGCCGTTGCCCCCTCTTGCGAGCCCGGTTCGGTGGTCGCCTTTCCTGCCGCCATTTTCTATCCGGTCCCGGGAATCGCAAAAGAGCGGATCAACCAGAAAGACACCCGCGAGCAATTTATCAAACCAGAATCGATGTGCATCCACTATTGGAATGCATCATGGACCTACCATCATGAGGAACCATGAAACCTTTATTTTTTCTCGTCACCTTGATCTTACCGATTTTCCTTAACGCCAAAGTCCCCTACATTCCTTACGAACAGGCCTTTTATTCGGAGCCGTACCCCTTTACCGAAATCGGCTCGCTGTACAAAGACTTCTACGAAGCCTACCACGACAACGACCTTGAAGAAACCGAGTATTTGATCCCTCCCCTCATCCATTTCATTTGGCTTGGGAGCGGCCTTCCCCCCGATGCCGCCAGGTTGATCGAAACCTGGAAAGAGATGCACCCGGGATGGATCATCAAAGTTTGGACAGACAAAGACGTAGAGCCCTTCAGACTTCGCAACAAACAAGCCTTTGACCTCTCCGTCAACTTCGGACAAAAATCTGATATTTTCCGCTATGAGATCCTCGACCGTTTCGGAGGAGTCTACGTCGACGTCGACTTCGAATGCTTAAAACCATTTGATTCACTTCATAAAAGCTGCGAGTTCTATGCCGGCGTGACCCATGAAAACGACCACCTCTACAATGGCCTGATGGGAGCAAAACCGGGACATCCCCTCATCAAAGCCTGCATCGAGAACCTCACATCGAGCGGAGAACAATTCGACGGAGTCCTCATCATGAACCAAACGGGGCCCCGCCTTCTCGCCAGGATGTTCTTTTATATGGCCCCCATCTGCGATCTCGGCAAAACGGCCCTCCTCCCCCCTGCCATATTCTACCCCATCCCCCACTGGTTAAGAGATGAGATCACAGAAGATCTCAAGCAACGGTTCGTCAGACCGGAATCGATGTGCCTCCACTATTGGAACAAAGCCTGGCTTCCCCACGATAAAATACCCAAGGCAGCCCAATGAAAAGCCTCCTAAAACATTGCCTCCTCCTTCTGCCCTGTTTTCTCAGTGCAAAACCCCTCTACGTCCCCTATGAAAAGGCGTTTTGCGCCAAAGAATACCCGGCCAATAAAATAGGATCGTGGTACCAATCTTTTTACGAAACGTATCACCACGCTTACCTTGAAGAAAAAGATTATCTCATTCCGCCGATCATCCATTTCATTTGGCTAGGGAGCAGTCTGCCTTTCACGGCGCAAAAGATGATCGAGACCTGGAGAGAACACCATCCGGGCTGGATCATCAAAATCTGGACCGACGCAGATGTGGAACCCTTTGGACTGCGCAACAAACAAGCCTTTGACAAAAGCGCTAACTTTGGACAGAAATCAGACATCTTCCGCTATGAGATCCTCTACCGTTTCGGAGGAGTCTACGTCGATATCGATTTTGAATGCCTGCAGCCATTTGATTCCCTGCATCAAAGCTGCGAGTTTTATGCAGGGATCTCGCAAGAGAACAACTCCCTCTACAACGGACTGATCGGCGTCAGACGGCAGCACCCGATCATGAAAGCGTGCATAGACCATCTAGAGATAACAGAGCCATTTTCTTATGCCGGCAACCTGTTCTGTGCCCTGCAGATCCTACATCAATCAGGCCCTCATTATTTCACAAACATCTTTTCTCTGGCCGCCCCTGCATGCGAAGCGAAAAAGATCGCTTTGCTCCCCCCCACAGTCGCTTATCCCGTTCCCGCCTCGTTTGCAGGGATGATCACCGACGAAATCAAACAACAGTACATCCGCCCCGAAACCCTCTGCATCCACCACTGGGGCTGCTCCTGGGCCCCCGATCTATAGAGTTCATCCGTCCTTAGAAAGTCATGGCAGGATATAAAGATGGACAGGACGAAGACTTTTTGCTGCATTTTTCTTGTCCTGTCCATCCTTATATCCTGCTATTTTCTCTTCTTCCAATGAGCTAAAATTGTGTCCGATACAAAGCAAAATGGCAATAAAACCTATATTTTAAAAATTGATTTAATTTATATATTAACATTAAAATGAGAGCCACAAAACAAACAACAAAGTGATTTATGTCTACAAATCCAATAGCTAAAGAAAATTTTGTTTTCTGTCCTCCATTACCCGGAAAACCGGGCCCCTATGCAGCCGACGGAATCTCGCGCACCCGTGTTCCCCAATCAGGACAAAAGGGGGATACTTGCGGCTATTACGCTCTTCAAATCCTGCGCAATGAGCACAAAATTGGCAAAAACCCACCTCAAAATTTAATGACCGAAAGAGGGATCGAGCTCGCTATTTCCCAATACCGAAAACAATGCTCAAAAGTTGATAACCTATTCCATCCGCAATGCCAATATGCTGAATTATTTTCAAAGGTTGTAGGAAAGCCCTGCACAAAACAACTAGCGCGCCAATGTGTTGAAGAACAGTCCTACAGAATCCTTCCTGAACATCGAAAACAGATGTCTACTGCCGTATCCTCGTTTTGCGCTCAAGATACGCACGACGATTTTTTGACGTATGTTCAAGAGTGTCATCTGAAAGCTATGATGGAAGTGCATGAGCCCTTTTTGCACGCATGCCATATGTCTGACGAGTTTATTCAAAAAATGGCTTTTAAATTATTCAATGAACCTTGGGAAAAATTATCTCTCTTCTACAAAGAGATTCATGAACGATGTTTAGCTTTTTTGCAATCCTATCTGTGCTACGAATGTGAACAATCCCCATGGCACCCGGAACAGCCCATCACACAGTTGATCAACCAACTTCAACTTCATGGACCCCATCTTGTCATGGGACAAATCGGGAAAGCTTACTACCACGACGCGCCTTCTATGCAGCCTCAACAGATCGAAGGAAGGTCGATTTTCTATTGGAAACCAAAGGCTCCAAGAAAAGAAGACGAGCTTATGTACCACTTCGTGGTCATCGTTGGAGCTGAAATAGACAAACGGGGTAGACAACTGGTTTATTTTTTAGACCCGCTTGATGGCTCCGATCCAAAGGATATGTCGACACAAAAAATCTACATGATGTCGTATGACAGGTTAAAAAGATCGATCTCCGATCTACATGGAAAACGGCTACAGGAACAGGATGGACAACCTGCTTTCTTTGAACAGAAGAAAGGAAAAAACAATTACTCTCTATACCGAAACAAATAGTTATCGGTGACATTACTTTAATTTTCTAATAAACTGCTTAAGTTTTGACCTAAAAACAGAAGTTCGTATACTGCGGCTAAAGATGTAAAAAATAATTTACATCGCAGCTGCGGTTGTCCATGTCCAAAAATCACACGGGAAAAAGGCTATCGATTCATGCGCAGACAGCCTTTAAACGCTTGAGGATGCCCGGATCTCTTGCTGTGATCCTGATCTGCAACGGCTGCTTTACGCCAAAAGCGCTCTACGATCCCTACAGCTTTGCGCCACGCAGCTCCGATAAGACGTGGAAACCCCCTTCCTCTCTCCACCCGATGCCGCTGACAGATGCCCCACCCGATATCCCGACACAAGACGAGCCCTTCAGTTTAGCTGAACTTGTCGATATCGCCTTGAGAAACAACCTCCAGACGAAGATCACCTGGGCCCAAGCCCGCTCCGCCGCCGCCCAATGGGGACAATCGCAAAGCCAGTTCTTCCCCCAGCTCACAACCGAATACAGTTTTGAGCGGGCGCGGCAGCCTAACTTCATCCCGGTCATCTCCGTTAATGCAGGAACAATTACTCCTGCGACAACGGCAGTTTCGGTCACAGACATCTACTACTCCGTCTACGGGCCGCAGCTGCAAATGTCCTATCTCGTCTACGACTTCGGGACGTTAAGGGCCACAACAGAATCCTACCGGCAAGCGCTCTACAACGCCGACTGGACACATAACAATACGGTCCAGGTCCTCATTCAGACCATCATGAACGATTTTTACAACTACCTCTATCAGAAACAGCTCTACATTGCCTACGAGGCTGACGTCGAAACAGCGCAGCTCACCTTCGATGTGGCAAACGCCGGTTTAAAAGCGGGAGTCCGCGATATCTCCGATTACCTCCAAGCGCAAACCCAGCTCCTCCAAAACCAAACAACCCTCTGCGCCCAACAGCAAAACGTCCAAGTCACCTATGCCCAGATGCTGGCCAATATGGGACTGCCCGCCAATATCGAAATCCACACCCTCGGCCTGCCCAGCGAACTGCCCAAAGAGGACGTCCTTCCCCCGCTAGACGAAATGATCGCCGTCGGCCTTCAAAACCGACCCGACCTCCTCGCTGCGGAGGCCAACTGGCGTTCCTACCAGCAACAAGTCAAAGCTGCAGAAAGGCAGATGCTCCCTCAAATCAACTACACCTTTGACCTAGGAAAATCCTTCTTTAACGGCGGCATGCACGACCAATACAACTTCACCAGCACAATTGCCGTCAGCATGCCGATCTTCGCCGGGTTTTATTATCGCAACGCCGTCAAAATCGCCAAATCCAATATGAAAACCGCTGAAGAAGAGATGAACAACTTGCAGATCAATGTCATCCAAGAGGTCACAACCTACTACTCGAATGTGAAAGTCGCCTTCGATACCATCCAGTTCGCCACCGCCTATTTGGCTGCCTCTGAAGAACAATACACAGTCGCCTTGGCCAAATATAAAGAGGGGACAAATACGATCCTCGACGTCGTTTCCGCTCAGAGCTCGCTAGCCGATGCCAGAGCGACGCAAGCGAGCGCTATCCAGCAATGGTTCACAGCCCTTGCCAACCTCGCTTATTCCACAGGGATGATCTCCCCGACCTATCTTCCAACAACACCTACTCAGATTCAGGAGAAACCATGAGACCTATCAACCAAGTTGCCTGTCTAGCCGCAGTTCTTCTCTCCGTGGCCGGATGCGAGCGGCCGGCGCCTCCTCCTCCCCCTCCCCACCAAGTGACAGTCTCAAAGCCATCGCAATGCAACGTCCCCCTCTATCTCGACTACACGGGGCACGTAACCCCCTATATCAGCGTTGACGTCATGGCCCAAGTATCGGGAATCCTCACAAGCCAATTCTTCACCCAAGGCCAGGAAGCGAAAAAAGGAGACCTCCTCCTCGTCATCGACCCCCGCCCTTATGAAGCAGCTCTGGCAAAAGCCGAAGGAGAGCTGGCCCAAACTTATGCCAACCTCGAATATGCGCGCGACACGACCAAGCGCTATGCCTCTCTTGTCCAAGAGAACTTCATCTCCCAACTCGACTACGATCAATACGTCACCACAGTCCTTGCCGATGAAGCGATGATCAAACAGAACCAAGC
>CAZEYJ010000209.1:0-2469 GCA_964516795.1 uncultured bacterium | reverse complement strand
TGAGATGAACAAACAGTTGTTCCATCAGCTGAATTTTTCCTTTGACCATTTTTCCCGGACGACATGGCCGGGCCATATCAAAACAACTCAGCAATTCTTTCTTGATTTGCTCCATAATGGGCATATCGAAGAGCGGGTGACCGAGCAGCTTTTTTCTGAGCAGGATAAAAAGTTTTTGGCTGATCGGTATGTCGTCGGGACGTGTCCTAAATGTGGTTTTGCTGAGGCAAGGGGAGATGAGTGCCAGCGGTGTGGCGCTAGCTATGAGGCGACAGATCTTCTCAACCCTCGCTCAAAGATGTCTCAGGCGCCTCTTGTCCGCAAGCCGACGAAACACTGGTTTTTGCGTTTTGACCATTTTAAAGAGCGATTAGCCGAGTGGATAGGAAAAAAGGAATGGAAGGCCAACGTCGTTAATTTCGCCAAAGCGTATATCGATGACCTCAAACCCCGCGCGATCACGCGCGATATGCAATGGGGAGTCCCTCTGCCCATTCCCGGAGCGGAAGGAAAAGTCCTCTACGTCTGGTTTGATGCGCCGATCGGCTACATTTCGGCAACGCAGGAGTGGGCGGAATTGCAACATAGGCCGGAGGCTTGGAAGGATTATTGGCTCGATCCGCATACGACCCTTGTCCATTTTATTGGCAAGGACAACATCCCATTTCACGCTGTCTTTTTTCCTGCAATGGTCATGGGGCAGAACATGCCTTATAAGCTTGTCGACCAGCTCCCTGCCAACGAGTTTTATAATCTCGAGGGGAAGCAGTTCAGTAAGTCGGATGGATGGTATATTGACCTCGAATCATTTTTTAAACAGTTCACTTCCGATCAGATCCGTTATGCGATTGCCTCAAACGCCCCCGAAAATCAGGATTCCGATTTTTCATGGAAGGATTTTCAGCTCCGGTGCAACAGCGAGCTGCTCGGAAAGTATGGCAATTTCGTCAATAGGACGTTAGTTTTTATTCAAGCGCAATGCGAAGGGAAGGTCCCCGGGTTGGCCGATCCCCATCCGGTTGATGTAGATTTTCTGAAGAAGGTGAAAGAGCTGGTTCACGAAGCTGATCTAGCTTATTCCCGGTTTCAGCTGCGGCGCGCAAGTCAGATCATCATGGAGATGGCCCAGGCCGGCAATGTGTATTTTGATGCCAAAAAACCGTGGATTGCAGCGCGCAGCGCCTTGACCCATCACGATATGGTGACAACATTGGCCTGTTGCCTTGAATGCATCAAGTGCTTGGCCTTGATCTCATCCCCGATTATTCCCGATGCCGCAGACAGGATTTGGAAAATGTTAGGCTTTACGTCTGCTCTGCATCAGCAGAAATGGGATTTGGTCGTCAATGCCCAGCTTCCTCAAGGGGATCTGCTGCCAGCTCCTCAAATTCTTTTTTCCCGCGTGGAGGATAGTGTGATCCAACATGAGATTGACAAGCTTCAAAAGCTAGCTTCGAAGCCTGCGGCAGTGTCCGACGTTCCTCCCAAGGCGATTCCGCCTTTTAAGGAACAGGTGGGAATCGATGAAGTTCGGAAAATGGACTTGCGCATCGCTCAAATAGTGCATGCAGAGCGTGTTCCTAAAAGTAAAAAACTCCTGAAGCTGACGGTTGACATTGGTTTAGAGCAAAGAACGATTGTAGCCGGCATTGGCGAGAAACTGGAAGATGTTTCAACGCTGCTTGGCCGTAAAGTTGTCGTTGTTGCCAACCTAAAGCCTGCGACCTTGATGGGGATCGAAAGCCAGGGGATGGTCTTGGCGGCGGAAACTCTTCATGGTCTTGAGCTCCCCTCATTTAAAGACGCTGTTCCCGGCACCCCGTTTGCTTAGAAGGACTTGTCAAGCAGACGGAAACTAAGGTGTGGGTGATCGGGCATCAATCCAACTCTTCTCGGCATTTTCTGGTCCTTGCGGAACTTTCAAAAAAAATGATCTAATTTTTGGGCACTTGAAACAAGGTGGGTTGAGAGGGAAGCTCAGGAACGTAGGTTGTGTTGAGCAAGTTGCATGCGGCTTGTCTTAAACCGGTGTACCGGCGCTGCACTTCAGAATTTTTAACAGCGATGGCAAGGGCTTTTGCAGTTCCGACGATGACAACGAGCTTTTTGCCTCGAGTTATTCCTGTGTAGAGAAGATTTTTGTAGAGCATTTTAAAGTGAGTCGTGTGGACGGGGATAATGATGCAAGGACATTCGCTCCCTTGGTATTTGTGGATCGAAACGGCGTAAGCAAGGACAATTTCGTCGAGCTCTAGGAAAGTATAGTCGACAAGCTTGCCGTCAAAAGCGATCTTGACATGTTGGTCTGTCAGGTCGATCGAAATGATTTTCCCAACATCGCCGTTATAGACTTCCTTTTCATAGTTATTGCGGATCTGCATCACTTTGTCGCCGACGTGCAAGCACTTCCCCATGCGGAAAAGAGGAGTAGGCGAAGGATTGAGCTGCTTTTGGAGGACGGCGTTGAGG
>CAZEYJ010000208.1:0-13369 GCA_964516795.1 uncultured bacterium | reverse complement strand
CAGCAGGAGCCCCTCTGATTCGGGCCTACTGCTCTCTTGCTCTGCTGCGAATGAAACAACCCGGCCCTTATGAACAAGCGATTTTGAACTGGATCGCCATGCGCAACAACGCAGAAATGATCCGTTTCCGCCCGATGCTTCCTTGGAATGTCAGGATCTCAGAAAAAAGCAATGCCTTTGAGCTCACGCCAGAGGAAAATTCCCAGCTGCTGATCTCATGCTACCGAACCTTGGCGGACCGGCACGATGAGGTCAGCATCGATATCATCCTGGAAGGGCTCAAGAGCGGACACGCTAAAAATCGTCCCGTCTTGGCCGGTTTGCTCATTTACGCACTTCAATAATAATCTCAAGAGATGTATCGTTTATTCAGGTTATTGAGGATCTGATGTTCCACTCGCTATCTCTTTTATCACTTCTAAGCCTGGCTGTATCGCCTCTGCTGCTCCATTGCGCAGAACCTGAGGCGACTGAAGAAGAGGCTCAGCAAGAAGAGATCGCGATGGATCTCGACGAGGTGCCGATCTATTCTGACGACGTCGAAGTCGATCCCCCCTTCGACTCCTACATCCCTCCTCCTCCGCCGCCCCCTCCTCCTTCCACAACACCAGAACAGCTCACGATCGACCTCAAAAACCCCACATTTGTCCAAGGGGTGATCCGCACTGACGAAGGAGGGGTGATCTCCGCTCCGGGCTTGCGCATCCAAGCCAAGCATATCGAGTACACCAACCGAACAGAAAACGGGGTCCACGTTCAGAAAATTGTCGCTGAAGGGGATCTGATGATGGACTACGCCGACCGGGCCTTTGTCGGCTCTCGGCTCGAATACGACTTCATCAAAAAAACTGGGACGCTTCTCGACGGAAAAACATTTGTCGATATGTGGTTCCTCGGCGGCAGCCGGATCGATCTGAAAGAAGACGGCACATTTTATATCTACAACGCCTTTGTCACCACGTCGGAAAATCAAGACAACACATGGGAGATCAACGCCAAAAAGGTCAAAATCACGGAGGACTACCTTCTTTCTGCCAGCAATATCCGTTTCCGCTTTTTCAAAGTCCCCCTTTTATGGCTCCCCTCTTTCAAAAGCAACCTAAAAGCCTTTAGCGATCCGCCGATCCGCTACAAAGTCGTTTGGGACAAAGGCCTTGGCCCCCGCCTGACAATGCGCTACCGCTTTTTTTCCTGGAGAGACCTCAACCTCTTTTTCCGTTTGGACTATCGGCTAAAAAGAGGGTTTGGCGGCGCTTTGGAATCTGAATACTTCTCTCCCGACGGACTGACCACCTTCGTCACGCGCAGCTATGGCGCAAGAGATAAAAGCTTCCCTTACGAAACAGGCCCCCACAGATATCGCTTCCAAGGGCTATACCATACGCAAAGCAAAGATGAAAGGACGCAAGTCCATCTCACCTACGACAAGCTCAGCGACAACCGGATGGTCGGCGACTTCCGAAGCGATGACTTTGAAATCAACACGCAAAGGCGCACCCGCCTTCTGATCAACCACCAAGGCGACAATTTCTTTACCAACTGCAGCGTCCAGCCTAGGATCAACAGCTTTCAAAGCATCGACCAAGAACTCCCTCTGATCTCTGTTGGAGTCCGCCCGCTTCAATTCGGCCAGTCAGGGATCATTTTCTCCAACTACGTCAATGCAGGATATCTCGACTACGTCTACGCCAATGACATCCGGGACAAATTCCACGAACTAGGCCTTTCCTCCTCGACCCACTCGATCCGCCTCGAATCGCGCAACACCCTCTACCGTCCTTTCCACTGGGGTCCGGTCAACTTCACTCCCGGCGTCGGCTTTTGGGGGGTCTTTTATGGCAGCTCTCCGGAACACCACGCGACCGGCCAAGCGATCTGCACCTACACCGGCACCTTGCAAACCCACCTTGTCCGCAGCTACAGCCATGTGAAACACCTCGTCGAGCCCTACCTCCGCTTTGAAGGGCTCACAAAACCCACTTCCGGAGTTAACGACCACTACTACTTCGATCTTTCCGATGGCGTTGATCAGCTCAACCAATTGCGCGTCGGCTTCCGCAACACCTTTTTCCAAGCCAAAAAGACCCTCTTCTCCCCATCCGTTATCGCCGATATCTATACTTACGGCTTTTTCGGAGAGAAAAAATTTGCTCAAACATTTCCTAAATTGTATACAGACCTCGAATGGAACCGCCCCTCTTATTCCATCCGCAGCGGGATAGCTTGGAACAACGAAGAGACCCTCTGGGACTACGTGAACATCGCAACCGATTGGACGATCAATGAAGATTTTGCTTTCGGCGTTGAATTCCGCCACCGGAGCAAATACGATTGGCGCAAAGGGGACCACCAAAACTTCTTTGTTGACATCGCCAGGCCCATCCCTCAACTCTTACACTCACCGATGTCTGATGGAAGGGACACCCTCCTCACCCGCTTCTTCTTCCGTTTAGCGCCTAAAATGACCTGCCATATCCAGACCCGCCACGGCTGGGGACGCAATGACGAGCCTCGCTATAACGCAGGAAAAGTCGATCTGTTCACCATGCTGACCTGCAGCTGGCGCCTCAGACTTTCCTATGAACGGATCCCAGGAGACAACCGATTTTCAGGAGCAATCTCACTTGTAAAATAACGCAACAAAGGAATTGACTATGGCACAACCTCTCACACGATCAAGCAGCGGACATTTTTCTTCATCAGACCTCCTCTCCAATAGAACCCCCCATTCCTGTTCCAATGGAACTGTAACTCCCCTTGAAACAGAAAACTCCTCATGGGAAGTTCCTCTTGCCAACATCCATGCCACGCTCGACATCATGATAGAAAAAGTCGAGGCGCTGACTGCAGAAAATGCCGGATTAAAAGAAAAAGTCGATCTCTTATTTCGTGAAAATGAGACTCTTAGGAGTGAGCGTGTCCAAAGAAAAGCAGAGCCGGATGAAGAACAAATCGCTAAGCTGAAGCAAACTTGTGAATTTCTTTCAGAAAAATGTGAATATTTAGAGAAAAAATTAGAGCGAACCCTTGAAGAATTTAAAGGTTCTCAAGAGAACTTCTCTAGAGAACTCTCTACGTTAAAAAAAAGCCATGAAAGCCACCACCACGCCTACACCTATTGTCCTCCTCCGAGCCAATACAACCCTTTTCCTAGATCCAGAGAAGACAAAACCGGAAAACCCATTCTCTATTGAAAAAGGAATTTCCCCCACAGTCTCTCTAAGGAAAGGATTGGTAAAGTTCTAAAAAAGAAGAATTTCATCCCACTAATTAAATAAAAAATGTTTTGAACCACAGAGAGCACAGAGCACACAGAGTCGCTTCGCGAATGGGACCTTGATTTTGCGCGCCTGGCGCGCCTCTGTGTGCTCTGTGCTCTCTGTGGTTAAAAAAAATTAAATCAACTTGAACGAGGCATTTTTAGAGCCGTTATCCCCGAAAGCTTTAATAACTCTCTAGTCCGTGTATTTTTTCTTGATGTCGCGCAATTGCGCTTCGATCTTATGACGGGTCTTCTCATCGACTCTATCGATAAAGAGGACTCCGTTGATGTGATCGTTCTCGTGCATGCGGATCCGCGCGTTGTACCCCTCCACCTCTTCAGTAAAGAGATTGCCGTCAAGATCAAGGGCCTCTACCGTAATCCAGTCTGGCCGATCAATATCAAGGCGGATCTGCGGAATGGACAAACACCCCTCCACATCAGTTAGTATATGCTTGCCGGGTTTGGACAATTTGGGATTGATATAGACTTTAGGCTCCGATAGGCTCCAATGCCCATCCTCATGGACGATATAATCGCGCAAGACAAAGAGGCGCAGCGAATAGCCGACCTGCGGTGCAGCCAAGCCGCAGCCATTGCCTTTGTCCATCGTTTCGATCATATCCTTGGCCAACTGACGGACCTCATCCGTGATCGCTGCAACAGGTTTGCACTGTTTGCGCAAAATGGGATCGCCGTAATACCGGATCTTGAGCAGCATAATCGGTTACTCGACCCCTTGGGTCTCTTCAATCGACGGAGGGATTACACGGCTCTTGCCGCGGCTCATCGCTCCTGTCCACAACGAGAGGAAGACGCAAGAGACGACAAAGATCACTGCCAGCCAAGCTGTGAACCGTTTCAATACATCTGCTGTCGAGGTCCCAAACAAAGATTCTCCCGGATCTCCGCCAAAGGAGGCTCCTAACCCTAAACTTTTACTCTCCTGGACCAAGATCACAAGACAAAGGAGGGCGCACAATAAGAGAAAAAGAGATAACGCTGTGAAATAGATAAATGTAATTAAAAATCCATCTGTCAAAAATTAATTAATTGCGCAAACGACCGGGGATCAAGCGATGCCCCTCCAACAAGGGCCCCATCAATATCGGGCTGCTGCATCAAACCGGCAATGTTGTCCGGCTTGACTGAACCGCCATAAAGGATATAAAACTGCTCGGCTGCATCGCCTCCCCATTTATTCTCTATCCAGCGCCGGCATTGGCTATGAACTTCCTGAGCCATTTCCGCCGTCGCGCTGACCCCTGTGCCGATCGCCCAGACCGGCTCATAAGCGAGGATGACCGACTTGACCTCTTCTTTGCCGACCCCCTGAAGTCCCTGCTCCAACTGATCAAACAGCACCTCGTTCGTTTGCCCCGCATCCCGTTGCTTGAGCGTTTCACCGATGCATAAAATGGGGATGAGTCCCTCGTCAAGAACGCGTCTGAGCTTCCGATTGATCCACGCGCTATCCTCTAGAAACAGCGCCCTTCTTTCCGAATGGCCAACAAGGACAAATCCGACGCCCAATTCTTTAAGCATCCGGCAGGAGACCTCGCCGGTAAAAGCCCCTTCAATGGCATCGTGCGCATTCTGGGCCCCCACAACGATGTTTGACCCCTTTACCGCTTCCACAACCGTCTGAATTGCAGAAAAAGACGGTGCGAGAAATACTCTGCGCTGGGCCGATCCTATTAAGGGAAGCAGCTCAGCTACGAACGCCGACGCTTCCGCCCGCGTCTTATACATTTTCCAATTGCCTGCAATGAGAGGAATCCGTTTCATGCTCTTTAAATGGGTTGACAATAAGTACCTATCATAATCAAGCTATCTCTTGAAAATCAAGGAAGGAATTACAAAAAACGCGGATTTGGCACGAAACCGGATCCTCCAAGGAGTTTTTCACCCCCGATGCAAGAAATTCTTACAGTTTCCCAGCTGACCGAGGCGATCAAGCAACAGCTAGAGAACCGTTTTGCGACCCTCTACGTCCGCGGCGAGATCACCAATCTCAAAGAACAATCTTCAGGCCACTTCTACTTCACCCTTAAAGACGCCGGCTCGCAAATCCCCGCTGTCCTTTTCCGCGGCAACACCTTCAACCTCAAGAGGCCCCCAAAAGCAGGGGATCAAGTCATCGCCCGCGGCGAGATCTCCGTCTATGCTCCCCGCGGCAACTACCAGCTTATCGTCCGGGAGCTCGACTATCTTGGCGTCGGAGAGCTCCTTCTCAAGCTCCACGAACTCAAAAACAAACTTGAACAAAGAGGTTGGTTTTCCGCAGAGTTCAAGAAAAAACTACCCAAATACCCCAAGACGATCGGAGTCGTTACCTCTCCGACCGGATCGGTCATCCAGGACATCCTCAACATCCTTAACCGCCGCTTTTCCGGATTCCACCTCATCCTCAATCCGGTCAAAGTCCAAGGAGAAGGCGCTGCCCAAGAAATCGCAAAAGCGATCGACCAGTTCAACCAGCACAAACTCGCCGACGTGCTGATCGTCGGACGAGGAGGCGGCAGTTTAGAAGACCTCTGGGCATTTAACGAAGAGATCGTCGCAGAAGCGATTTTCCGCTCTCAAATTCCCATTATTTCAGCTATCGGCCATGAGACCGACACCTCGATTGCCGATTACGTCGCCGACGTACGCGCCCCCACCCCTTCTGCTGCAGCTGAAATAGCCACTGGAGAAAAGAACCAGCAGCTTCAGTTCCTGGCCCAAGCCAGGACGCGGATCGACCACACAGTTAAAACCCAGGCGGCGCAATACAAAAAAGGCCTCGAGCGGTTTAAAAAAACTTCCTTGCTAAGCTCCCCTTATGCCCTGCTCGGGCCCCACTTTCAGCGGATCGACGACCTGCGCAGCTCCCTTGAGATCAGAACAAAACAGCACATAGAAAAAAAATCGCTCCAGCTCCAAGCTTTTTCGAGGCAGCTCGATTCCCTTAAACCAGCGAATCAAATCGCGATTTTAAAACAACAGCTCAGACAACTCGTCTCCCACCTCAAAGCGATCGACCCGAAAAATCTTTTAACAAAAGGCTACTGCATTCTCTTCCAGGAAAAACTCGATTCCGTTATCCTTTCATCACAAGAACTGGCCGGCGGCCAAACGGTGCGCATTCTCATGCACGACGGTCAGGCCAAAGCCCATATCGAGGAGATCAAACGATGACAAACGAAGCCCCCCAGTCCTTTGAAACCGCCTACGCCAGGCTGGAAGAGATCCTCGACAAGATGAATTCAGGCAACGTCGCTTTGGAAGAATCGCTAAAACTCTACGAAGAGGCCGACAAACTGATCGTCTGGTGCAGCAAAAGACTGAACGAAGCTGAAAAAAAGATCGAGATCCTCACTAAAAACCGAGAAGGAGAAGCGGTCCTCGACCCATCAGGAAAACCACAGGCCCAGCTCTTCTCCCCTTCCCCTACCTCCCCCTTGACATACGGACAAGTCTGATGGCACACCCTTTGCTCGACCAAATCCACTCTCCCGGCGACCTGAAAAATCTTTCTATAGAAGAACTCGACCAGTTGGCCGCCGAAGTCCGACAGACCATCATCGACGTCCTGGCGATCAACGGCGGGCATCTCGCCTCCAACCTTGGAATCGTCGAGCTTACCCTTGCCCTCCACAAAGTCTTCGACTCGCCCAACGACAAATTCATTTTTGACGTGAGCCATCAGTCCTATCCCCACAAAATGCTCACAGGAAGGATGCACAAATTCCACAAGATCCGCCAATTTAAAGGGCTCTGCGGATTTTCCAATCCCAAGGAATCTCCCCACGACCATTTCTACGCAGGCCATGCGGGCACAGCTCTTTCTCTTGCCCTTGGCGTCGCAAAAAACCGGGACCTTTCCCAGCGCAACGAACACGTCCTACCGATCCTAGGCGATGCGAGCCTTACCTGCGGACTGACCCTCGAGGCCCTCAACAACATCCCCAAAGACCTCAAACGGTTCATCGTCATCCTCAACGACAACAAAATGTCGATCTCGCAAAACGTCGGAGCGATGACCCATATCCTCAGCCGCTTTTTGAACAATCCCAAATCCAACCGCCTTTATCAGGAAGTAGAACATCTCCTCTCAAAAATCCCCAGCTATGGCCAAGCTCTTGCCAAACAAGGGCACAAGCTCAAAGAATCATTAAAAAACCTCGTCAGCACGGCTCCTTTTTTTGAGCAGTTCAACCTCGCCTATGTCGGTCCTGTCGACGGCCACGACTTAAGCAAATTGATCCCCGTCCTCGAAGCGATCAAATCGGGAAATCAACCGGTCCTCCTCCACGTCGCCACCGTTAAAGGCAAAGGGATGGAGACCGCAACAGAAAATCCGATCTCCTACCACGGCTGCAAACCTTTTGACAAAATCACCGGCCTTTTCCTCCCCTCCTCCTCTAAACCGACCTTCCCCCAACTCTTCGGACGCCACATTTTAAAAATGGCAGAAAATGATCCCAGCCTTGTCGCCGTTACCCCGGCCATGCCTGCCGGATCCTGCCTTGAAGAGTTCATGCGCCGCTTTCCCGACCGCTGCCTTGACGTCGGAATCGCCGAAGGACATGCCGTCACTTTCTGCGGAGGGATCGCCTACGGCAAAAAGATGAAAGTCGTCTGCTCGATCTACGCCACCTTCTTCCAGCGCGCATTCGACAACCTCTTTCAAGACGTCTGCCTTCAAGAACTTCCCGTCGTCTTCGCTGTCGACCGAGGAGGGATCTCCGGGCCCGACGGTTCAACCCATCACGGAATCTACGACATCTCCTTCCTCAATGCCATGCCCAATATGGTCATCTGCCAGCCCCGCAACGGACAGCTCCTCAAAGAGCTCATGGAAAGCGCCTTCAGCTGGAACAGGCCCACTGCGATCCGTTACCCCAATATGGCGACAGAAGACTCCTCTGCACCGCTTCAACATCGCCCCTTAGGCTCTGCTGAAATCCTCGCCCATGGAAAAGAGATCGTCATCATTGCGCTTGGCCATATGGACAAGCTCGCCTTCCAAATCAGGGATCTGCTGAAACAAGAAGGGGTCGAGGCCACCATCATCGATCCTATTTTCGTCAAACCCCTCGACAGCGACCTCTTCTGCCGCATCCTCCTTTCCCACAAATATGTCGTCACCCTTGAAGAGCACTCGCTCAGCGGCGGACTTGGCATGATCTTCAACAATTTCATCCTGCAGAACAAGTTCAACCACGTCCAAGTTCTCAACTTCGGCATCCCCGACACATTCCTCGAGCAAGGGAGCCACAAAGAACTGCTTCAAGAAATCGGGCTCACCCCCGAAATGATCTCTTCACAAATTCTCCAAGAATTTGCTAGTTTAAAATCAGACTCACTCATAGCCTCGCCATGATTATAGCCATTTTTGCCAACACCAGTAAAAAGCAATCGAAGAACCTTGCCATCGGGATCCAAGAATTTCTGGCAAGCCACGGGGTCACCGTCGTTGCAGAAGATGAAGAGGCCTCCCAGATCGGAGCAAAACCGATCTCTGAGATCCAACCTGAAACGATCAACTTCATCATCTCCATGGGAGGAGATGGAACGATCCTCCGCCTCGTCCACAAATACGCCCATCTGAACGCCCCCATCCTCGGTATCAACCTAGGCCACCTCGGCTTCATGGCCGATGTGCCGATCTCCGACATCTACCCCAGCCTCCAGGACCTGATCAATGGCGCCTACAAAGTCCACGAACGGGTCGCCATCCAAGGAGAAACACTCCACGGAGAGCGCTGCTACGCCGTTAACGATATCGTCATCCACCGCGCGAAAAACCCCTCCCTTGTCGAACTGGCCATCCATGTCGACGGCCTCTACCTCAACACCTTCGAAGCAGACGGGATCATCGTCGCCACCCCCAACGGATCGACCGCCTATTCGCTTGCTGCAGGAGGTCCGATCATCAGCCCCGACCTAGAAGCCCTTGCCCTCACTCCGATCTCGCCACACACCATCTCCAACCGCCCGATCGTCCTCACCGCCAACCAAGAGATCCAAATCCAATACTTAAGCGACTACGATCCGATCGAAGTCCGGGCCGACGGCCTCAGCCACCACACCCTCCAAACAGGGGAAGTTTTCAGAATTACCCGCTCTCCCAAAAATTTCAAGCTCATCAGCCTCCTGCGCCGAGACTACTTCTCAACCCTGCGCACCAAGCTCGGCTGGTCGGGCAAACTCCGCTAAATTTAACGAGAAAAAAGCGCGGATTCAGGTCCAAATTGGGATTTTAGAACAGCTTTTAAAACGATATGCACATAGGCGTTTTAAAAACTATTCGGCGGATTTTCCTGACGCTCATTCCAATGCGATCGCATCAATGAAACGAATGATGTTCGACGTGACAAGACTCAGCCCAATCAAACAGTCTTTCAGCTTTTGCTCATCTTGATGATAGGTAAAAATGTTTGACCCTCACATAGTTTTTAAAGCATTTTCACCGTGCTATACCGAAACAACCTGAAGAATCGGTTTTCAGCTGCGTTGGTTTTTCTTCAAGTTGTTTCGGTATAAAGATAAATTCGTTGCAAAAGGATCGAATTTAGGGAAGAATGCGTGCTTTATTGCTGTTGAAATATGCTTGCGCAATAAAAGCGCCCTTAGGGATGTCATTATACAGGTCACGGTCACAATAAAATTCGTTCAAGTTGAGAAAATGCAGTTGATTTGGGATAGCATGTAAGGACGGGTTTCCCACAATGGCCAGAATTTCTAATTTGGAAAGGTCTTTTATCGAAGAAGGAAGATTGGTGAGTTGATTGTCTTCTAGATTAAGAACTTTTAAATTTTCAAGATTTCCGATTAGATTCGGAAGAGAGGAGATTTTATTGTCTTGAAGATAGAGTTTTTTTATCTTTTTACATGTACAAAACCAGTCAGGGATCGACTCTAGCCGATTTGTTGACATATCCAGCGTCTCGAGTTTGCTAAGCTTTTGGATGACAGGAGGAATTTCCGTAAATTCATTCTCGAAGAGGTATAATTTACTTAATTCTCTTAGATTCCCGATTGTTTCTGGAAGCTTATTTATCCAGTTCCGTGAAAGATTGAGTTCCTCTAGGTGGGTAAATTTTACAATTGCATCTGGAATTTCAGTCAACCCCAGATTGGATAGATCCAATACTTTGATCTCGGCAATAAGTTCGGCATTCGATGGATTATCTAACCATGTAAGAATCTTTTCTTGAGTACCAAAACTTGGAATCATTGGATAATTATAGATGACTCTAGACCATATTATTTCCAGATCGGTCTTTGAAGAAGAAGGTGAACCGCCTAAACTAGGCATCTGGGAGTCCAATATCTCTTTATTATTTAATTGTTGCCAAATATGATTCGGTATAGAAGAAGATCCAATGCATGAATTAAATGGATTAGAAAAGCGAGATTGCCATGTCGCTGTATTTGAGCACCGCCAAAATCCATCTTCATATTGATAAATCTTTATGTTTTTAATTGAAAATAAGATATGAGGAGTTTCATGAATTTCCGACCCGTCGAGAATAAGTTCTTGCAAATTTTTAAAAAGTAAAATTTCTGGCGGAAGAATTTGGATCGTTGAACATCGGAGATCGATTAGTGAGACAGAATGACGTAAATCTGCGCTCTCTGGATTTTCTAGATAGTCTTGGATTTGAGTTGCAGAGAAATTAAGAAAATCATCTTTCAATTTTCTTTCTGCACATATCTGTTTCCAGAGTTCTTTAAGGCTTTTATCATGAACTGTCTCGAGATTGGCATCCACAACTTGAAGTAAATCAACGCATGCCTCTACAACCATTTCTGCAGAAAACTCCATTGGAATCATCGGAGAGAAACCCTCAAACTCTCCTAGATATTTTACCAAAATATCTCGTACCTCAGGCAAAAATGCAAAAGAAAAACCGATCTTATCGAAAACGCATGCTAATGAAGCTTTAGTGTAACCAAAATCTTCAACCTCCCGCAAAGGAATAAATTGAGAAACCTTTTTAAAGTATGTAGCTACAACGTTAAATAGCGGATTGCACACTATCTCGATATCCCCGACTTCCTCTAAAAAACCTTCGGAGGTTTTCTCTGCTGCCTCATTCCAGGCGCTGGATTCCCAAAAGGAAATATCTGTAATTTCATCGCAAGAGAGACTACGGGAAAGAGAATGCTTATCCGGATCGAAATCAAGAGTGGGCAATTCAAGGGCTGAAAAATTTTTCTCTAACGATTTTATTCCTCTTAACATAGAAAATCTCCAATTAATCTGAGGTTATTTTAACACGATCAAAGGGCCGTATCACCGTTTTCCTTTATCTAAAAAAGGTTGGGAAGCTTCTCCTCTTTTTTTTCCTTGGGTCGTTTGCATAGAATCATCTCGGAGGATAATCTCTATAATTCTACTAATTAGGACGGGGGCATTTTGATTGGCATCATAGCCAATTTTATTGGCAAGAGGCTCGTTTAGTGTATCAGAAACGAATAAACCCGGCTCATATATCGTGGTAACATTTTCTTTGCCTTCCGATAAGTCCCTCAATGCTTTTAAGATATAAAAAGATTCGACATCAGAAATCTGACAAGGTTGGTCTTGTATCCAAACATTTTGTTGTTGCCATGAAGCCGTTTCGACAAGAGGAGATGAAACTGTTACAGTTATTCCACCTTTTATGATTCTAAACCTATTCCTTGACAGATCATCAGGGAGTGGAGTGATTCTAAGATCTCTTGTATCAATAACCTCCTTTCCTCCGTCTAATTTCGCGTGCGTAAATGTTTGATAGTCGCCAATTTGCGCTTCCGGATGGAATGATCCCCCGGCTCCAGACATAATCACAGAATTCACCGTCCGTCGCAAAAACGCTTGTGTTACTTTATATGCAAGTTCGCCATTAGGCATGCGGCATGCTATAATCACCTTATTCGCGACCTTAAAACAAGTAGCAGCAATGGTCCCATCGATAAAATGACTAACACCTATGCGGCAGCTTTTCAGTGCCTCTATGGCTGCTTGAAATTTGTCGATGCCTGAAGCGCAACTATTCGGATCGAAACGACAAAATCTCTGACAAAGCGAATACGCAACCTGAGCCCGCCCCCCCATGAAGAGCAAATCGATCTGGGCATCACGTATAAAACTGTCGAATCTCTTTCCCATAACTTCGATCGATAGTGATATGCTCAATTCCATATTCCCTTCCACACTGATCTTGTCGGGACTTATTCCTGCGTAAAGGAGGAGAAGAATCGTATGTATTAGTCTGGAATTTGATTGAACCCCACGCACAAGAATTAATTCGATGGCATTATTTTCTTTGTTTCGGACTAAGAAATATTCCAATGACGAACGATTTGCAAGAAGCTTTACTGCAATATCATAATTTTTAGAGTTGCAATAACTCTCAAGTTCACAATTAGAGCCAACAAAAATGACCGTTTTTTTAATATTTCTTAATGCATCACGAATGAAATCAGGGAGCCTCGTTTCTAAATATGATTCAATTGGAATCATATGGCCGACATACTCTAAATTTGTACTAAGCGTCTTAGAAACTAACCATGAAATTTCTACTTGCCCTTTATTATAAAAGGAAGGATTACTTAGTGAATTAACAGGAACATCTTGCTGATTAGGTTCGGCCTTGATTTCGGATTTTGAATGAAATTGGAAGTTTTCATGAATCTTTTGTTTTTCTTTGAATTCTTCTAATCCTCTGATTAATTCTTCAATTTCTCTATCTTGCTTTGCTTTTTGTTTTGATAAATCTCCTTTACGAGATAATTCTTTTTTAATTTCTCCTTCATTCGATTTGCTTCCTCTACTTTTTTTTCTTGCTCTTATGTCTAAATATATATTTCTTATTTTCGTTTCTTGCTTTTCTATTTCAGAATCCAATCTAGACGTTTCACAGTCCAATTTATCTTTCAATCCATCTAAAATTAACCTAGGGATCTCATTAGGAATATTCTGGCATTCTTTAAAGGCCTTAAGAGTCTTCTGAAGACTATCCCTTACAATAACTTTTATTTGAGGGATTTCGATTTTATCGGTAATTTTTTTAAAAAATCTGGAGGCATTGTCAAAATACAGGTGCCATAGAACTGTTTCGAGAGTCATAC
>CAZEYJ010000207.1:0-13912 GCA_964516795.1 uncultured bacterium | reverse complement strand
CATGAAGGGGAAGCTGCGGCAGTATACAGGGAGATGACAGCGGAATTTCAGCGGGCTTATGAAGAAAGAGTGGCAGGCTTGGATCGGCAGCTCGCTCAGGATCCTGAGAACCGGGAATTAGAAGGACTAGACAATCAGAAGCTTCAGGCAAAAGTAAGAATAGAAAATGAGTTTGCTGCTGAGTTAACTCGGGTCAGGGAAGAGCATGAAAGGAACATTTCTGCCTTAAATCCTGATCTTCAGATTGTTCAGAGGCGGAACCTTTCTCCAGAGAACCAGGAAGCATATGACCGTTTTGTCGAGCAATTCTTTCAAGTAGAAAGGGCTTTGTTTGCCAGGAAACATGAGCGTTTAAGGGCTAATGAAGCAGATTTTCTTGAAAGAAGAAGAATTTTAGAGCCGCGGGTTGAGGCAATCCGTGTAGCGATTCAAGAACAGAAAGCTCAAGCAGAAGAGGTGCTTAGACAGCAGTCTTTGCCTGCAGAGGCAGTCAAGGAAGAAAGTCTCGAGCCTCATCAAGAGCGGTTTAATGGGGTTTTGAAGAGTTTGAATGACCATTACCGCGCTTATCTCGGCCAGCTTGGAGCGGGTGCTTAAAAAGTAAAAAAAGGAAGTTTTTCAACTCCCTTTTTCTCCAGCAAAAGAAAACCCGGCTTTTTGGGCCGGGTAGTTTAAATCTGCGTTAGGGAGAGGAAGCGAAGCCTCTTCCGAACAGCACCCCTTTCCTCTAGGGAGGAGGGGGCGCGTGTTCAGGAGATTTATCGTTGCGGAACAGGAGCGGGAAGCAGAGCTTTATGGCTGAGCTTGATCTGTCCTCTATCATTGATGTCCAGCACTTTAACATCTATCATTTGTCCTTCTTTCACGACATCTTGGATATTGACGACGCGCGAATGGGAGAGCTCAGAGATGTGGCATAGCCCTTCTTTACCGAAGATTTCGACGAAGATCCCGAAGGGAACAATCGAAACGACGCGACCGGTATAGGTCTTTCCAATCTCCAATTCTGCCGTTAAGTTATAGATGATCTCCTTCGCTCGTTTCATCCCTTCGCTATTGGTTGAAGAGATGCTCACTAGGCCGCTATCATCGATATCGATCTGGACACCTGTTTCCTCAATGATGGCACGGATTTGTTTCCCGGAAGGCCCGATAACTGTTCCAATCTTGCTCGGCTTGATCATCATGGTTTCAATGCGCGGCGCATAAGCAGAGAGGTGCTCTTTAGGCTTAGGGCAGATTTCGAGCATTTTATTGAGGATATGGAGCCTTCCCTGTTTTGCTTGGGCAAGGGCTGCCTTCATGATTTGGGCATTAATTCCTTCAATTTTGATGTCGAGCTGGAATGCTGTGATTCCTTGGGCATCTCCGGAGAGTTTAAAGTCCATATCTCCTAGAGCGTCTTCAACCCCCAGAATATCAGATAAGATGGCATGCTTATGGTCTTCTAAAATCAGTCCCATGGCGATTCCTGCAATCGGTCTACGGATGGGGACTCCGGCATCCATAAGAGCTAAGCAGCCTCCGCATACTGAGGCCATCGATGAAGATCCATTGGACTCAGTAATATTGGACTCCAGGCGGACCACATAAGGGAAGTTATCTTGAGGAGGAAGGATCATCGCTAATGAGCGTTCAGCTAATTTGCCATGTCCGATCTCTCGTCTTCCGGGAGAGCCCATTCGTCCGACTTCTCCGACAGAGAAAGGAGGGAATGAGTACTGGAGATAGAAACGGTTATTGATTTCGTTATCAAGGTTTTCTCCTCGCTGGGCCATGGTTTCCCCTCCGAGCGTGGCGACGGCTAGGGATTGTGTTTCTCCACGTGTAAATAGAGCGCTTCCATGGGTTCTAGGAAGAAGGGAAAGTTCGATGTCGATTGGGCGGATCTGGTCACAGGTTCTTCCGTCGCTGCGAAGGTTTTCATCGAGGATCATTTTTCGCATGAGGTGGGACTGGATCTTTTTAAATGCGCCCTTCACATCTGTTTTGCTAAAGCGTGGAGATTCTTCTCCTTCGGGGAAGAAATGGGCCAAGACTTGCTCATTGATTTGTTTGACCGCGTCTTCGCGGGCTTGTTTCTCTTTTTGTCTTAGGGCCTGGTCGAGGTTTTTCGAGGAAAGCTGTTCCATTTCCTTGATCAGTTCTTGAGGGATCAAACGGAGGTCGTCTCGTTTTTTGGGTTTGCCGATCAGTTTTTGCCAGTCTAAAAGGCCTTGGCAGATGATGCGAATGGCCTGATGGCCCTCTTCGACAGCTTCCAGGATTTGTTCTTCTGTGAGGAAATCGCAATAACCTTCGATCATCAAAATGGCGTCTTCGGTACCTGCCAAGATGAGGTCTAATCGAGATTTTTTCTGTTCTTCAACAGTAGGATTGACGATAAAGCTATCGCCTACCATTCCAACGCGGACGGCGCCGATCGGTTTGATCAAAGGGATATCGGAGATTGTCAAAGCAGCGGAAGCGGCGCAGATGGCCAAAGGATCTGGCGAATGGACGCCGTCATAGGAGAAGACGTAAGCGAGTACTTGGACTTCATTATAGAAGCCATCTTCGAACATCGGGCGCAAAGGGCGGTCGATGAGGCGGCTGACTAGGATTTCCCGTTCTGCTGGCCTTCCTTCCCGTTTGATGAAGCCTCCAAGAGTTTTTCCCGCTGAGGAGAATTTTTCCTGGTAATCAATACGCAAGGGCAAAAAGTCTGTTTCGGCCGATGGGACAGCGCCAGAGCAGGCAGTGGCCAGCAAGATCGTTTCTCCGGAGCGGACTGTGACTGCCCCATTGGCTTGGCGGGCGATTTTGCCAGTTTCAAAAACAATATCGCGTCCTCCGACGGAAACGGTGATCGATTTCTTATTGAACATAACTAACTCCAATTTAGTGAATGGTCTGTGTTCTGTCGGAGGATGAATTGACCACTGATTGGGAAAAAAGATTTTTCTCAATAAGAGGGCACTTCATCACAGCCGGCAAAACTAAAAAATTTAATCCTAGGCGGCGAGAATTGCGACCTAGGTTTTCAACATGTTTTAAGCAGATCTTAGAGCCCAAGTCATGTTGAAGGAGGGGACTATAGCAAGTAATGACTTATGAGACAATAACGGAATTTTGACTTGTCAAGAAAAAAACCACTCAGGAAGGCCCTGAGTGGTTTTTAGGAAATTTATTTGCGGAGATTGAGACGTACAATTAAACTTTGATACCGTTTTGTATCAGTTGAGTTGAGGTAGTCAAGCAATTTGCGGCGTTGGCCGACAAGCTTAAGCAGTGCCAACCGTGAGCTGTGATCTTTGGGTGCCAGCTTGAGGTGTTCAGTCAGTTCAGCGATTCTCTCTGTGAGAATAGCGATTTGAACGTCTGCAGACCCAGTATCTTTCTCATGCAGTTGAAACTTTTTTGTAATTTCTTCCTTAGTACCTTTATCTAAAGACATTTAGAACATCTCCCTTTGGATTGAGAGTTTAAGTAGGTGTAGACAAACTTTAAGTTGTAAAACATTGACCTTATTGTACCTGAAAACTCCTAAAGAGATCAACCACAAAAAGTGGGGGGATGAGGGGTGGGTTAAGTTTTACTAGGAGAATGGAGCGATTTCAATTTTTTTTTACTGCTGCTGAAGGGGGTTTTTTGAGAGGGAAAATGTATTGACTTTTTGCTTGTTTTCTCTGATTCTACTGGGAGTTTAGGTTAACAGTCTCTAAAAAGGGGCAAAGTTGTGTTTGCGGAAGATGAGCCTTTTATGCGAATGGCTCTTGATGAAGCGGAGCGGGCCTATGCGATCGGCGAGGTCCCTGTCGGTGCGGTTTTAGTTTATAAGGGCGCGGTGGTGGCTCGAGCGCACAACCTTGTTGAGGCTAGGCAAGACGCCTCGGCCCATGCTGAGATGCTCTGTCTGTCGGCGGCGGCGGCCAAGCTGGGGAACTGGCGTTTGTTGAAGGCCGCATTGTATTGCACTCTGGAGCCGTGTTCTATGTGTGCGGGCGCGATGTTATTAGGACGTATTGAAACTTTGGTCTGGGGAGCTCCCGATATGCGGCATGGGGCCCATGGAAGCTGGGTGAATTTGCTTGACCAGCCTCATCCTACTCATCGGATCGCGGTTCGAAAAGGGGTCTTGGCTGAGGAGTGCGGGGCGTTGATGCGGTCTTTTTTTCAAAACAGGCGGAATAAACATGAAGATAGAATCTCTTTTTGACGAGCTGATTACGGCCCAGCGTGAGAAGCTTAAGAAGTGTGCCGATCGGATCGTGCCCCATCTAACGGCGGATGATTTGCTTCAGCCTAATGATTTTCCGGAGCTGGAAAACCATCCTTATTTTCGTTATGAGGAGGGGGTTTTAGAGGGGTTGCTGACGGCCAGGATGGCCTATCTCGCTCTTTCCAGTGAAAGTCAGTAGAAACTTCTTGTTTTTTATTGAATAATCCTTTCTACTAGTCGGTTCGAACAGTTTTTATTAAGGAGAGTTCAATATTATGAAAAAGCAAGGTCACCCTCCCTATCAAGATGTCTTGTTTGTCGATTCATCTACGGGGTATAAATTTGTTTGTGGTAGTACGATGCAGCCAAAAGAAAAAGAAACTTTTGAAGGGAAAGAGTATCCTGTATGCAAGCTCCCGGTTTCTTCTGCTTCCCATCCGTTCTTTACAGGAAGCAAGCAGTTGATTGACTCGGAAGGGCGTGTCGATAAGTTTGTCAAGCGCTATGCAAAAAAACCGGAAAAGAAAGTCGAAGAGGTTTCTTCTGAGCCTGAAAAGAAAAAGGGCAAGAAGCTGGCTTCTGTAGAAACTGAAAAGAAAAAAGCAAAGAAATAGCGTTTTAAACTTTCGAGGGAGTTTTTCAATTCCCTCCTTAATCTTTTAAGGTTTTCACATGGAGGAGCAACTGCTCAAACTTCTCAAGCGGTTTGAGAAGGTCGAAGAGCTTCTGGGACGGGAAGATGTCCTGGCTGATCAGCAGCAATATCGGGAACTTGCTCAGGAGCATGCCTATCTTGCTGAAGTCAAAGACCAGTGGCAGAAGTGCCAAACCTATCAAAAGCAGTTCGAGGAAAATCTTGCTCTTCAGAAAACGGAAAAAGATCCCGAATTTCTCGATGTGATCCGACAAGAAATTGTCTCTTTGGAGGCTTCTATCGCGTCGGCCCGCCATCATTTGGAAGCGTTGCTCATTCCTCCCGATCCACGCGATAGCAGAAGTGTTATCCTTGAGTTGCGCGCGGGAACCGGAGGGGACGAGGCTGCTTTGTTCGTCGGCGATTGCATCAGGATGTATAAGCAGTATGCCGAGTCAAAAGGCTGGAAGTATGAACTGCTCTCTTGCGCTCCTTCTGAAATGGGAGGGTTCAAAGAGTATGTGATGGTGGTCTCCGGTCATAATGTTCACAGGCTGCTTCAGTATGAGGCTGGTACCCATCGCGTTCAGCGCGTCCCTAAGACTGAAGCTCAGGGAAGGGTGCATACGTCTGCGATCACGATAGCTGTTCTCTTGGAGCCGGATGAGAGTGAAAAGATCGTTTTGGATGAAAGGGACCTAAAAATCGATACCTATCGGGCTTCGGGAGCTGGGGGGCAGCACGTCAATGTGACCGATTCTGCTGTCAGGATCACGCATATCCCGACAGGGACGGTGGTTGCTTGCCAAGAAGAGCGCAGCCAACATAAAAATAAAGAAAAGGCGATGCGTTTGCTTTCGGCTAAAATTGCTGAGGAAATACGACGCAAGGCTGAAAAAGAGATGGCTTCTTTGCGTTCCTCCCAAGTCGGAAGCGGAGACCGCTCAGAGAGGATCAGGACATATAATTTTTCTCAGAACCGCGTGACAGACCATCGGATCGACCTTACCCTTTATAAATTGAACCTTGTGATGGAAGGTGATCTTGATGAGCTGACGGAGGCCCTTGTGGCTTATTTTTATCAGCAGAAGCTGGCCTCAGTTGGAGAGAAAGCGAATGAAGATCTTGGGTGATGTCCTCAAATTAGCAATCCAATATCTTAAAGAGAGGAATCTTCCGAATGCAAGGCGCGATGCAGAGGAATTGCTCTCATCTATTCTCAAGATGCCCCGTTTAAATCTTTATTTGCAGTTCGATAGGCCTTTGCATGAGGATGAATTGGTTCTTTTCCGTACTTACTTGAAGCGGAAAGTTCTAGGAGAGCCTGTTGAATATATTTGCGGAAAGGTCTTTTTTTCCGAGTGTGAGATCCTGGTCAATCCAGATGTTCTCATTCCAAGGCCTGAAACGGAAATCCTGATTGAAAAAGTTTTTGCAGCTCTTCAGACTTCCCCCCTTTCTGGCCGGCGCGCCTTGGATTTGTGTTGCGGTTCAGGCTATATGGGGATCGCTTTAAAGAAGAGGTTTCCTGAGCTTGAGGTAGCGCTTTCAGACCTTTCAGACAAGGCTCTTGCTGTAGCGGCGGAAAATGCCAGGCGCAATGGCCAAGAGGTCGAATTGTTCAGTGGCGATCTGCTAGCGCCGTTTGAAGGGCGCAAGTTTGATTTCGTGCTCTGCAATCCTCCTTATGTATCAAGAAAAGAATTTAATGAACTTGACAGTTCTGTAAAAAATTTTGAACCGCAGCTAGCCTTGATTGGCGGAGAAGACGGGCTTCTTTATTATCAGCGTTTAGGCCGGGACCTTCCTCGCCATTTGACGCCGGGGGCTCAGGTCTTTTTTGAGATCGGCACGGGCCAGGGAAGGGCGGTTCTCGACCTTTTTAATGCAGGATGCTGGAAAACAAGGCGGGTTGAAAAGGATTGGGCAGGTCATGACCGCTTCTTTTTCCTTGAATTTGAATGAGTTTCAGTTTATCCTACTTGGTAAATTTGATTGAATATTTGATTATATGTTTGGCGCATTAACTGAAAAATTTCAAGACCTCTTTTCTGGAATGATGGGAAAGAAGTCCCTTACGGATGACAATATCTCCGACGCTGTCCGGCAGGTCCGTCTCGCCCTGCTCGATGCGGACGTGAACTATGCTGTTGCCAGCCAGTTTGTGAAGCGCGTCAAAGAAAAAGCGATAGGCGATGAAGTTGTCAAGTCGGTGACCCCGGGACAGCAGTTTATTAAAGTGGTCCATGAAGAGCTCGTTCAGCTCATGGGAAGCGAAGAAGCCGGATTGCAGCTTGTCGGGCATCCCACAGTGATTTTGATGTGCGGACTGCAAGGATCAGGAAAAACAACCCAATGCGCGAAATTGGCCGCTTTTTTACAGAAAAAAGCGCCGAATCAGAAGATTTTGCTTTCAGCATGCGATTTGCAAAGGCCTGCCGCGATTGAGCAGCTTAAGCGGTTAGGCGATCAAGTTCACGTTCCCGTGTTTACTTTGGAAGGGGAAAAAGATCCCGTGCATGTGGCCAAGCTAGCTCTTCAAAAGGCAAAGTCTGAAGGGTTTGATGTCTTGATTGTGGATACTGCCGGGCGTTTGCATATCGATGAAGAGTTGATGGAGCAGTTAGAGCGGATCAAGGCTGTCACACAGCCTCACGAAATTCTTTTTGTGGCCAGTGCGGCAACAGGTCAAGATGCAGTCAAAGTGGCCTCTGAATTTGATCAAAGGATTCAGATCACCGGAACGATTTTGACGATGTTAGACGGCAGTGCAAGAGCGGGCGCCGCAATCTCGATTCGAGAAGTGACGCGTAAGCCGCTTAAATTTGAGGGGATTGGCGAGAAGATCGGCGATTTGCAGGTGTTTAATCCCCATTCGATGGCCGACCGGATCCTCGGTATGGGCGACGTGATCAATCTTGTTCGCAAAGCTGAGGAGATGATCGATCAGAAAGAGAGTGAGGCTTTAGAAAAGAAAATCCTGAAAGCAGCCTTTACCTATGATGATTATCTGCGCCAGATGGGAATGGTCAAGAAGATGGGCTCGTTTAAGAGTTTGCTGAAGATGCTTCCCGGGATGTCTGGCCTTGGCGACCTGGATATTGATGAGAAAGAACTAGGTCAGATCGAAGCAATGATCTCTTCGATGACTCTTGAAGAGAGAAGGGAGAAGGTTGAGCTTGTGCCAAGCCGTCGCCGTCGGATAGCCCAAGGAAGCGGAGCCTCAATTGATGATGTCAATCGCATGGTCAAAGGGTTTAAGCGGCTCAAACAATTTTGTAAAGAAATGCCCTCTTTTAAAAATCAGATGAAAAAGGGTAAAATGCCCTGGGCATAAGTTGAATTAATAGTTAACGTAAACTGAGATCGGAGATCTCACAAGAGGAGTGATTGGAATATGGCTTTAAAAATTCGATTGCGACAGCAGGGGCGGACCAACCGTCAAACTTATCGCTTAGTAGTCACAGACGTCCGTTGCCCACGAGATGGCAAATATCTCGAAATGCTGGGCTGGTATAATCCGTTTGCCACAGAAAATAATTGCCACGTGCATGCAGACCGGATCCAATTTTGGGTCGGTCAAGGTGCGAAGCTGACGGATAGCGCGCAGGCTTTGATTACAAAAGTAGCTCCTCATGTCATGAAAGAAATTCAAGAAAAGTGCCAAGAGAAACGCGTGAAGAAAGCTGCTAAGCGCCGCGCTTTGAAAAAAGCTAAGGCTGCCCCAGCTGTTAAAGCCAAGAGTACGTCTAAAAAAGAGGAAGCGCCGGCTTCTGAGGCTCCTAAAGCCGCTGCCAAGCCAAAAGCTCCACGGGCAAAGAAAGCTCAGCCTAAGGCTTAAGGGAAATGGATGTTAATCGATATCCTTTCGCTGTTTCCTGAGTATTTTCAGGGGCCTTTTGGGGTGAGTATCCTCAAGAGGGCTATCGAAAAGAAGCTAGTGGATATCCGATTAACAAACATTCGTGATTTTGCAGAGGGGAGACATCGAAAAGTCGATGATCGACCTTATGGAGGGGGACCGGGAATGGTTCTCATGCCTAAGCCGACAGTAGAAGCGATCAGAAGTGTTCGTACAAATGATTCCCATGTGGTCTATTTGTCACCGCAAGGGAAGTTGTTGAACGCTTCCCTGTGTGAGAGGTTGGCATCGGAAAAGCATCTGGTCCTTGTTTGCGGCCATTATGAGGGGTTAGATCAGCGGGTCATTGATCAAGAGGTCGATGAGGAGATTAGCATAGGCGATTATGTCCTCACAAATGGGTGTTTGGCGTCTATTGTCCTGACTGATGCGGTGCTCCGTTTCATACCCGGTGTTCTGGGGCATGAGGAGGCAGCGGCAAGGGACTCATTTCAAGATGGGAGTTTTGAAGGGCCTTTATATACCCGCCCTGAAGAGTTCGAAGGGATGAGGGTTCCGGATGTCCTTGTCGGTGGCAACCATGCTGAAATTGAGAGATGGCGAAAAGAAAAAGGGCTGGAAAAGATGAAGATGGTCCGGCCAGAGTTATATATAGATTGAAATCGTAGTGTAAGGAAGATAAACATGAAACAATGTCAAGTCATTCAAGAAATCGAAGCTGGACAGCTTAAAAAGCACTTTCCGGCATTTCGTGTAGGCGATACGGTAAACGTTCATATGAGAATTATCGAAGGTGAAAAAGAGCGGATTCAAATGTTCAGCGGTACAGTGATCGCTCGTAAGGGAACAGGTCTATCGGAAACATTTTCTCTTTATCGCTTCGCCCACGGCGCAGGAATTGAGAGAGTTTTTCTCGTCAACAGCCCAAAAATCTCTAAGATCGAAGTGGTGAAAACAGGCAAAGTTCGCAAAAGCAAGCTCTACTATCTCAGAGGAAGTTCTGGGCGCGCTTCTAAAGTAAAAGAACATATCGGCGGTAAAGAAGCAGCTCGAGAAAAGCCGGTGGAAGCTGAGCCAGCGACTTAATTTTAGATGATTTTTAAAATGGGGTAGCATTGACTTGCTGCCTATCTCTTTCGGGAGATTGTTCGTATGTTAAAAGAGAATAGCAATGAGCAATCTCGCTTTGAAGCCCTGACCTTTTTTGAAAGAAGGACTCAAAGCTGGGGATTTTCTCGTATAGCCGGGGTAGATGAGGCCGGTAGAGGCCCTCTTGCCGGTCCAGTCGTAGCGGCTGCTTGTGTTATTCCCGAAGGTTTTTTCATTGAAGGGATCAACGATAGCAAACAGCTCCAGCCTTATGAGCGCGCAGCCATTTTCCAAAAAATTCTAGAAACTCCGGACATCTCCTATGGGATAGGAGTTGTCGATGCTTTAATGATCGACCAGATCAATGTCCTCCAAGCGACGTTGAAAGCGATGCTGCTTGCCATCGCTGCTCTTGCCATCCCGCCAGATTATCTCTTAATAGATGGCAATCGAATGCCTAAAACGTCGATTCCCGGAGAGGCTGTCGTCAAGGGGGATGCTAAGAGCCAATCGATCGCGGCCGCCTCTATTTTGGCTAAAGAGACCCGCGATCAGATGATGTGCCAGTTCCACGAGCAGTGGCCTGAATATGGCTTTAGGAAGCATAAAGGGTATGGGACTCAGGATCATTTATCAGTTATTCAACGTTTGGGGCCTAGCCCGATCCATCGCATGACCTTTGAACCTCTGAAAACGTGGTTTCCAAAACTCAATTTTAAGGGGACGTCTTCCAAGGAGGCTTTCGCCTCTTTTTCTTAATAACCCAACTTGTCCCCTGTCCTCCGTTAGGCGCGCGAGAGATAGAGAATTTTGTGCCTTGTGTATTTTGCTTAATGTCTTGGGCAAGATAGGAGACAAGTTGGGTTAATAACCCATCTTAAGACTGTTGCAACAGGTTATGCAACCGTCTCAAGTTGGGTTATAATAGGAGAAGCTTATGGCACATTCAATTGCATCTATTTTGTTAGGGCTAGAGTTCAGCCCCACGCCTCATTTGCTTTTAGAACAAGAGAAGATCATTGCGGCAACAGCTTCTTGTTCTGCGCTTTTTGGAGAGGACTTTCAAAGCCAGTTGGTCGATACGGAACTTCGTCAATGGATTTTAGATGATGGCTGCTCATTTTCAAACGGCGCCGCAGTCAAAATTCGCGCCCGGGCAGGAGATTTTTTTCAGGCTTTTGCCGTTAGCAAGCGGCTTAATCTTGGAGATAGGGAAATCACGATTATTTCGATAGCTCCTTTGCCTTCAGAAGCTAGTTGCTTTTCATGTGGGGAATCCCCTTCGCAAAGGACGGCTAAACATCTCAATTTAATTTCCCACATCATGGCTAAGCCTGTTGCCGAATTGCAGAATAAGGTCTCTTGTTTAGAGAAGGTGGAGGAAGCTACGAAGGCGGAACTTGTTCATATTTCCAGTTCGATTCAAACGGGGGTTGATAAGTACGCCTATTACCGGAAGCTTGAAGACGGGGATATGCCCTGTGAGTTGTCTTTGTTTGATCCTTTGAAAATGATCAAGGAACTTGTTGAAGCTCAGCAAAAAGAATGTGGGGAACGCATTGAGATCCAACTTGAATTGCCTGAAAAGATCAAGGACGTTTTTTTGGACCGAGAGAAGGTGTCTTTTATTGTTAGGGAAATTTTATCTAATGCAGTGGCGTATCACTCGATGGGGAAAATTCGGGTTTGTGTTTCCAGTTTGAGCGAGTTAGGCCCCTCTCATTGGTCCTTCAAGGTTAAAAATCATTGCGCTGGTTTTTCTCCTGCTCTTTTGGACGAGATGCGTAGGAAAATGCAGAGTTCTGTCATTAGCAGAAGTGATAGCGGGGGGGTAGGTCTTCCAATTTGTTTGGCATTAATGAAACGATTGCATGGGAGGATTTCGATTATCAAGTATGAGGACATTGGCGTTATTGTCCAAGCCGACCTGCCTTTTGAGTTAAGGCGGAGGAGTTGTTCTTCTGCTGAAAAAGATCAGGCGATAGGGCCTGTTCAGGATGTGTTTTTAATTCGGCGCACCGTTTCCGATTCTGAGGTTGAGAACGGATCTTTCAAGTCTCCTCAGCGAACAGGCATTTCTAAGTCTCAAGAAGTTAGCAAAAAAAAGGAGGGTCAGCAGTTTAATTTATGCGCCCTTGTTGTTGATGATAATGATTTGAACCGGGTTGTGTTGGTCAAGATGCTTTCAGCTTTAGGCATTAAATGTGCAACTGCGGTCAATGGGAAAGAGGCAGTAGAAAAGGTTCAAAACGAGGCTGATCAGTTTGATGTCATTTTCATGGACTTAATGATGCCGGTTATGAATGGATTGGAGGCAACTCAAGAGATCCGCAAGCAGTGCCAGGAGGGAAAGGGGAAGAAGATAGCGATTATCGCTTCTACGGCTAATAGAGAAGACCGAGCTAAATGCCTAGAGGCCGGTATGGACGCTATGTTGGCCAAACCTCTTAAAAAGGGGGATGTAATAAAGATTTTAAAGGCTCTAAAAGATCGGTTCTCTTGAGCTTGACTTCTCAGGGGTGATCAGATATACCTTATACCCAAATAACTTATAGGGATGTTTTGAATGGTTAAGAGCATGACGGCTTACGGCCGGTGCAGCGGGCAGACGCCGTTCGGACGTTTTGTTGTCGAGATCCACTCTGTGAATCGGAAAATGCTCGATATGGCGGTCTATCTTCCCAAGGAGATGCTTCGATTTGAAGTGGAAGTGCGCAAATGCCTGATGGCGCATCTGGAAAGAGGGCAGGTAACCGTCCGGATCGTTTTGCAGCGCGAAGGGATGGATGAAGGGGTTTGCGCCAATACTTTGAAGCAATTGCAGGCGGTGAAGGCCGGATGGGACCAGATTGCTGTGCAGCTGGGGCTCGATCCGAAGAAAGAGGTCGGCTTAAAATTTCTTGTGGACCAAGTTCAGTCGATGGGAGCTGTTCAAGAGGAAAAAGAGGAAGAGCTTTTTCGAGGGCCTCTCCAAGAGGCCGTGATGGGCGCCCTCGATCAGTTCATGCGAATGAAGGTGCAGGAAGGAAAGGCTTTGGCAGCTGACATTGCAGCCCGATTGACCTCGATTCGGCAAATCCTTGTTGTGGTGGAAGGGAAAAAAGAGGGGTTGCTGGGCCGCTATCGCCAGAAGATCCGCGAGCGTCTTCAGGATGTGGGTCCTTTTACTCCAGAAGTTGAAGAAAGGATCCATAGGGAAGTCGCCCTTCTGGCTGAAAAGGCAGATATTACTGAGGAGATCGTCCGAGCGTATTCCCATCTGCAGCAGTTCCAAGCCCATTTGGATACGGCAGACAAGGCGATTGGAAGGACGTTGGATTTTTTGGCTCAAGAGATCAATCGGGAAGTCAACACGTTGGCTTCCAAGTCGCTTGATACAGAAGTTTCTTTATTGGTCGTGCAAATTAAGAGTGAGTTAGAGAAGATCCGGGAACAAGTACAAAATATCGAATGATATGGTTTTAAAGATTCTTGGAAACTTGCCGCAAGGTTTGGTTTTTATTATCAGCGCTCCGGCGGGAACGGGTAAAACGACGCTGGTCAGAATGTTGATCGAGGAGTTTGATTGCGTGGCGGAGAGCGTCTCTTGTACAACGCGTCAGATCCGTCCGGGAGAGGTTCCGGGTAAAGATTACTATTTTTTGACCGATGCGGAGTTTAATGCAAAAAAATCTGCAGGAGATTTTTTAGAGTTTGCTGAAGTTTTCGATCATCAATATGGGACTTCCCGAGAATATGTGATGCAAAGTCAAAGCTCAGGCAAGCATGTGTTCCTAGTGATCGATACCCAAGGCGCCATGCAATTAAAAAAAGAAGGGTTTTCCGCTGTCTATGTTTTTCTCAGCCCCCCTTCGTTAGAGGAATTAAAGCAACGCTTATGCAAGCGGCGAACAGATAGCCCTGAAACGATTGAAAAAAGACTTTCATGGGCTGAAAAAGAAATGGAGATGGCTCGTTATTACGATTACCATATTGTCAATGACCATTTAGACAATGCGTATACGATCTTGCGCAGTATTGTGATTGCCGAAGAGCATCGCGTGCGGCTTTCAAATTAAGAAATCAATATAGGGAGAAAACAATGAGAGAAAGGATACCAAAACAACAGTTGACCAATGAACTGCTC
>CAZEYJ010000206.1:0-6525 GCA_964516795.1 uncultured bacterium | reverse complement strand
TTACCGATTTTCTACGGGATCAGTATTTTGGTCTTCAGCCTGATCATGCTCTGGTTCCAAGCGCCATCTGCCGTCATCGCCAGCCGTTCTGTCCTTTTTCTCGCTGCCACTAAGGCCATGGGCTATATCTTCTATGTCTTTGTTGAAAGCTTCGGATCGCTCATGATCGCCCTCTTCTGGGCTTTTGCCACCGACACGACCAAGGCTGATTCGGCAAAAAAGGGATTCCCCCTCGTCGTCGCCATTGGACAAATGGGAGGAATCGTTTTTCCCTATAGCATTGGAGGACTCCCCCACCGCCTCGGCCTGAGCACAGACTCCCTTTCGATGCTCTGCTTAGGCGCCCTCATTTTGCTCATCATTCCGATGGTCCGTTACTTCTTAAAGGCAACTCCCAAACACCTCCTCGAATCGTTCCATGGAAAAAATGAGAAGGCAGAAGAGCGGAAGCAAGAGCCCGGCTTTTTAGAGGGGCTGAAACTTCTGCTCAAACATCGCTACCTCCTCTGCATTTTTGCCGCCAACTTCATCTATGAGGTGGTCATCACGATCTTCGACTTCAATTTTAAAATCGCTGCCAGCTCCGCCTATTCCGGCGTTGCGCTCAGCAATTACTTGAGCATTTACGGATCGAGCGTCAGCATCGTTTCCCTTCTCTGCCTGCTCCTTGGCATCAGCAACGTCACCCGGTTCCTCGGGATCGGCATCGCCCTTGCCGCTATGCCCGTCATCGTCGGAGGGGCCCTGACAGGATTTTTGACGATCAATTCCTTGACCTTCCTGTTTGCCTTAATGGTCGGCTCCAAGGCGATCAACTACGCCCTCAACGGCCCAGCCCTTAAGCAGCTCTATATTCCAACAACACCTGATGTCAAGTTCAAAGCCCAGGCCTGGATCGAAACCTTTGGGTCCAGATCATCCAAACAAGCGGGATCGGTATTCAACATGTCGCTTGCTCCTCTCGAGGCTTCCCTTGGGGCTATGGCAGGCAAGGCCCGCTATCTCATGCTCAGCGGCACGATTTGCTTCCCCTTGCTGGCCATTTGGCTGATCATCGCCATCTACCTCGGCAGGTCGTTCCATAAAGCGATCCATTCCAATAAAGTGATCTGCTAAGCCAACTCTCGATGAGGCATTTTCTGTCAGGAAAATGCTTCATCAAAACTCCTGATAAGAAAAAATTGACCTCAAGAACCGCTCTATGTTAAAATCATCTCCACCATAGAGAGGATTCCATGCTGACTTCTTTAAAAAAAATAGAAACTGACGCCGCCCCCAAAGCCATAGGGCCATATTCGCAGGCGGTCCTTGCAGGCCCCTACCTTTTCATCTCAGGGCAAATCCCTATCGACCCTCAAGAGGGAAAGGTCTTGGCGACGACCATCGAAGAGCAAACTACCCGCGTTTTAGACAACATCGGTGCGATCCTCAAAGAGGCCGGCCTTTCATTTGAGCATCTCGTTAAAACAGAGGTTTATCTCAAAGACCTGCAAGACTTCGCTGCAATGAATGCGATCTATGCAACCTACTTCCCCCATCCGATCAAACCGGCCCGCCAAGCCATGCAAGTCGGCAAACTCCCTTTAGACGTCCGCATCGAGATCTCAGCAATCGCCTATGCCGATCACTTAAAGTAAACCTCTCAACTTGAAGAGAACTCTTAAAGCCTATTGCCCTCTTTCACGCTAGAGCTCTGTGACAAAAGTTTTTGGTGTAATTTTTAACGTGAAAGCTCCCGCGGTTGGACGCAAAAACAACTGCAAAAACTTTTGTTAAGGACCACTAGTTCATATGGGAACGGCCGGAGCCCCCTATGACTGCAGCACCAAAAACAGTCAAGCCCAACAACAGGAACCAGTCTGATGCTGTTAAGAAACTATCTGGCTTTGATTTTAATTTGCTCACGTCCTCTTTGAGGCTGACGATCTCTTTTTTTAGAGCTTGCAACTCTTTTTGAGTATTTTCCTCTGCCTGCGTCTGAATTGTCCTTAAGCCAAAGCTTGCCACTTTTAGAGTGTCTGTCTGTTGGCTGATTGTAACGCTGTTTCTATTAGCAAATAATGATGTTGTTGGAGTGAACAATGCCGGTGCTGTTCTAGCTAAAGAATGAGAGGCGCATAATCTGGAAAGTGCGGCTAATGCCATGGTGGCTCCTTGGGTCAAGAGTTTGATCTCAAACTGTGCGGGAAAGGATTGCCTTCTCTACAAATTTTTGTCAAACAAATCCCCCTGTTGCACTTTTCTCAGCTTGTAAGGTATAACAACATTGAGTCTAATTCATTGCTTAAAACTTAGGAGTAAAAAATGCTTAAACAATTTTCATCGCGTTTTTCGCTGATTGCCTACAGCGCTGCTATGCTTAGCCTCGCCGCTCCCCACTTTGTTGAAGCTGGCAGTAATGGGAACTGCTCTTGCTCTCCCGAACAAACTTCTAAAGCCTTTACCGCCGTTGCAAAAAAAGCAACCCCTGCGGTCGTCTTCATCAAGGTCCAGAGCTCAAGTTCAGACCTCGACGAATACGGCAATCCCTACAGTTACCAAAACCCCTTCGATTTCCAAGGCGATGATTTCTTTAACCGCTATTTCGGAATGCCCTACAGAGGACAGCCTCAAAAACCGGCCCCTCAGCTAAGCCAAGGCTCCGGCTTTTTCGTTAGTTCCGATGGGTACATCATGACCAATGCCCATGTTGTCAAAGGAGCTGATAAAATCAGCGTCGTCCTCAATGATGGAAGAGAACTTGACGCCTCTTTGGTCGGGGCCGATCCCCATACCGACTTAGCTGTCATCAAAGTGGAAGGAAAAGACTTCCCCTACCTTAACCTGGGCAACTCAGATGAAATGGACATTGGAGAATGGGTCGTTGCGATCGGCAGCCCCTTCCAACTCGAAGCATCGCTGACTGTCGGCGTGATCAGCGCTAAAGGCAGACAGAATTTACGGATCACCGATTTGGAGGATTTCATCCAAACGGATGCTGCGATCAACCCGGGCAACTCGGGAGGTCCTCTGCTCAGCTTGAAAAGCGAGGTGATCGGGATCAATACGGCGATCGTTTCCCGGTCTGGAGGGTATATGGGGATCGGATTTGCCATTCCCAGCAATATGGCAAAACAAATTAAAGACCAGCTGATCGACAAAGGAAGCGTCACCCGCGGATTCCTCGGTGTTTCCTTGCAGCCTGTCGACAAAGACATTGCTGACGCATTTGAGCTTTCAAAAGCAGAAGGCGCTTTAATTTCTGAAGTCATTAAGGATTCTCCAGCCGATAAAGCCGGCCTCAAACAAGGGGATATTATCGTCGAGTACAACAAAGTTCCGATCAAGACCTTGCAGAGCTTTAGGAACGAGGTCTCTTTGATGAGACCTGGCACAACGATCAATTTAAAGGTCAACCGCAAAGGCGAGATCCTTTCCATGACCGTGACCTTGGGAACGGCATCCGACTCCCTGGCGACTGCAGGCGGGATCGTTCAAAGGCTTGGCATGGAAATCGATGCCCTGACGCCTGATTTGGCCAAACAGCTCGGCTATTCCAAAGGAGAAGAGGGAGTTGTCATTACCAAGATCAAGCCGGGATCTCCGGCTGCGCAAGCGGGAATGCGCCCCGGCTTCTTAATCCAAGCGGTCAACCACAAAAAAGTGACAACTGTGGATGAGTTCAATAGCGCCATGAACGCGATGGAAAGCAAAAACCGAGTCTTGATGCTGGTCCGCCAAGGCAATATGACCCGCTTCTACTCGATCAAGCTCGACTGATCAAATAAGAACAGCTTTGTATCCAAAGCCAAAAAGGCATGATAGGCTGCGAAGTGCAGCTAAAGGTATACAGGTCGGGAAGTTTCAGAGCTTTAACAATTCCATCAGCGCAGAGGAAAGAACAGAGCCACTGAGAGCGCTGAGAAGAAAAATGATCTTTTGTCTTAAAAAAATTCTCTGCGTCCTCAGCGGCTCTGTTCTTTCCTCTGCGCTGATGGAATTTTTAGTTTGATCAACACAACATATGGACTGTTTCAAACATAACCAACGGGACGCCTAAGCAAAGAAATAGTTTTGAACAATTTCGCTTTTCTCGCGAAGCGGGAAAAGCTCTTTAATCAAATTAGTTGCAAAATCGCGGAAAGAACTGCTATACCGAAATTATATAGAAGTAACCTTGAAGGGCCTGCATGAGAAACTTTCTAACTGCATTGATCGCTTTAAGCTTCGTCGCATCGCTTCAAGGATGGGCCGACCAGCCAACGCTTGTTGACGAACCTCAGGCGATGACCTATGCCCAAGAGCAACTGCCACGCCATGGCATTCTTCAAAAAACAAAAGATGGCCTGCTCTATCTTAAAGTCACCGACCGCTATATTTATGAGCTGCTTCCTCTGATCCCCGAAGTCCTCTCCCCTCCTCCTTATTTTGGATCGGGTCTGATCGGCGCGCATATTTCGATCATTCAGCCAAGCGAGATCAACTGGGCTTCTCCTCCTTCACTGCCGGCTCTGGGGACCCGTTATTCGTTCTCTCTAGGGCATTTTGCTTGGGTCGTTCCGCAGTCGATCCCGGCAGCGAGCAAACTCTTTTTCTTGACAGTTGATTCACCCGATCTGGTGAAAATCCGAACCGACGCAGGTCTGCCGCCTCGTTTTAAAGACCATGATCTGCACATCACCATTGGAGTGCAGTATCTCGAGTCGACAACTCCGCCTCTTGAGATCTCTAAAAATCAAGCCGCGCTTGCACGTTGATCCCGTAAAAGGCTAAATCTTCAGCGGCGCGCACATAAATCGGTACATTCGAGTCGGTGAACTTTGCGATCTGGTTTTGCCGCCACCAGTATTGGCTTTCCAAACCAACCGTTAAGCCAAAGTGGCATCTTTCATGATAGAAATTGTGGTCCCAGCTCAATCCCAAGAACATCTGGGCATTTGGAGTGAGCTGTTTTAAATTCGCTTTCAGCTCGATCGCTTCTACTCCGCTTGGCTGCATCTGGCGCTGTGAAAGAAAAAAATGTCCGATGACAAGGGATCCAAAAAGGTCCCCGTTAAAACTGAATCCAGCGCCGAGGACCCAATTCGAGTTGATCCCAGCCCGGATCCCGGCTCCTTTAAAATCACTTCTGCTCTTAACTACAGCCTGTCTGCCTGCAGGGATATCTCCTCCTCGATAATGAAAATCGGCATCTTGATCGATCCAAGCGCCGCGCATCCCGATATTGGGCCGCAAAACAAGCGATTTCCCGATATAATAAGCTCTTCCGATCTCGACGTCGAGCGTCTCAAAATCAATATCCCAGTGGGCATGCGCTTCTGCGACATTCGCGATCACTCCTTGCCCTTGATAGAGCAAAAGGGGAAAAATAGAGCCGCTGGCTGACGCTGAATCTTCAGGGCGGAAATCGGTATAGTTCACATAAATATCCCATCCATCATAAGGAAGATGGAATCCCAAACCGACGCGAAAGCCCGACTGCCATTCCAAATTCAGCTTTTTTTCTGCGCCGTCGGTAAAAACTCCCGGCGTGGAAGAAGCCCTCTCCACTGCAAATGCCATCCCCCCTTGACGGGTTCTCCAATAGATCCATTCAGAAGTGGCGTATACTGTCCCCTTGGGCGCGATAAATCCTAAGTGAGGATACTCCTTTCCCTCTTCAGAGGGCTCCTCTTTGCGGTGTTTTTTCTTCTTGGGGATATCCTGATCAGATCCCGCCTGAGCAAGCAGGCCATCTTTGGGAAAATGGCGTGTAGAGGCCAGCGCCTTTCCTTCTCCAAAAGAACTCTCTGCTTCTGTAGAAGACTCTTCCTTGCGGTTGGTAATTAAAGAGGTCTTTGGATGGGTCTTGCTCGATACCCACTTGTTTTTAATGCGGGTTGATTTCTTGACTTTGGGCTCAGGGACGTAACCGGGAGCATTCTGAGCAGGCCGCTTACTGCCGACAAAATGGGCTTTCAGCTTTTTTCTAGCCTCCGGCTTTTTCTCCTCTTCATGGCTGACTGCAACTTGAGGCTCCGGCTCCGCCTGCTGCCGGCGCGCCCTTTCCCGACGCGCTACTCGCGAAAGAATGGGTTCTTGTTCTGAAGCAACGGAAGCGTCATCATCATCCTCGATAGCAGCTTCTTCCTGCTGACCGACCCAATGTTCCTCTTCTTCCCCATTGAGCTGAGCTCCGCAGGCAATCGTCAATACAGCCAAGGAATAAATGAACTTCGAAGACATGAAAAAACCCCCTTGCATTCAAGCGCAAGCAACAAGAAAGGATCTCACACCACATGATGTTAAATATTTTCTTTATGCTAATCCTGAAAACGGAGAGTATATTAAAATTTCTAATTCACACGCATCAAAAAAATATTGAAAAGCCTCCTAGCCTAATTTCTGATCCTTCAGATTGTTTCAGTTCTCTAATCGCGCTGATGTCAAGCAAGTTTTTCTCCTTATTGTAGAATTGTGAAAAAACTCCGTGGTTCTCTCCGGGGTCTTTATTGGAGAATATGTTTTTATTTCTCCGCCCCACCATACCTTTCGAAGCAAGGGGCA
>CAZEYJ010000205.1:0-4002 GCA_964516795.1 uncultured bacterium | reverse complement strand
AGTATACTGCTCTTTTTGAAAAAATTTTCGTAAAGAGCAGGTTATGAAGCGCGGCCCCCATCATCGAGAGAAAAGTATTCTATCGGCAGCAGGACTTTTGAATGTTGTTCGAGAGATTTTTGCTAAAATCCCAAGAACAGTAAAAAGGCAAACGATTAGCCTTTCCGATTGCTTAATGTCAGCATTGGCAATGTTTGGTATCAAAGCACCATCATTGCTGGCATTCGACGGCCCTAATTTAGAAGAAACAACTCTGCACAATCTGAAAACCCTTTATCAAGTTAGCAAACCTCCAAGCGATACTCACATGCGAGAAGTCTTGGACGAAATCGATCCAAAAACCATTCGAGAAGCATTTCTATCTGTATTTCATGAGGCTCAACGAGGCAAGTTATTGGAGCGTTATGCCTTCTTGAATGGATATCTTTGCCTCGTCGATGGAACAGAAATTTTTAATTCAGAAAAAATTCATTGCAAAAACTGCTGTAAAAAAGAACATCAGGACGGACGAGTGACCTACCATCATCAAATATTGGGAGCCGTTCTCGCTCATCCAGACCTTCGCCAAGTCATTCCCCTTTGCCCTGAACCCATTACGAAACAGGATGGAACAACTAAAAACGACTGTGAGAGGAACGCTTTTCACCGATTCTTGGTTGATCTGAAGAGGGAACATCCCCGCCTGAATTTAACGATTTGTTCAGACGCCCTTTCAGCTACAGCCCCTCACATCAATGAACTCAAATCACTCGGGTATCACTTTATGATCGTGGTTAAACCAGAAGGAAACAAAACGCTTTACAAGTGGGTTAAGGGAATAACACGGGAAGCCAAAATAACAGTTGGAAAGAACAAATATGTATTCCGCTATGCCAATGATGTCCCTCTCAACGATACAAAAAATACGCCGAACATCAATTTTTTCGAATGCGAATGGACAGAAATAACTGGACGGAAAGAGAAGAAGGGGCGCTGCGGATGGTGTACAGATCACGAAATTACAGATAGCAACCTTTATGAACTAATGCGCGGAGGTCGCGCTCGATGGAAGATTGAGAATGAGACATTTAACACGCTCAAGAATCAAGGATACCAATTCGAGCATAACTTTGGACACGGAAAGAAAAACTTACATACTGTGTTTGCCTTCTTAATGATGTTGGCTTTTCTAATTGATCAGGTGCAGGAAGCCACATGCGGACTTTTTGGGAAGGCAATGGAGCACAAAAGAACGAGGCGAGCTTTTTGGGAAGCTATGAGAGCGTTCTTTTACACTTATTTTGTCGACTCCTGGCAGGATTTATTTGCGGCTATGGGACCTGGATTTAAGGGGGCTAAACTTGTTATAAATACCTCTTAGTAAACGAGCTTGAGGAGGCCCTTGGTTCTTGAGCGTGTACGAACTTAAGGTGTATATCGGCAAAAATGCTGGCGGGACCGTTTTTTCAAATATATTTTAATATTTTAGCGAAGCCAATTTTTTCTCACCTCACGCTCCCAGCGGGAGCTGCTGTTTTTTGTAATAGATGCTTGTGATTCAAAAGCAAATTTGTCATACTGACGCGGGTCAATTCCAAAGGAACCAGGTGCACAATGGCGCAAATTGAAGCTTGTTTGTTCTCTCCCTTTTCTCCTCATCTTGTCAAACAGGAGAACTATTGCGCCCTGCTCTTGCAATTCTTCCTGAAAGAGCTTCTGGCCGCCCACCAGGCGATCCTGCACAAAGCCCCCGCACAGCTCATCATCTCACCTGAGCGGCGCCATTTCCCCTATGACTGGGCGAAAGAATCGGGACACATCAACAAGGCAAGGGAACATGCGCAGCTTCTATTGATCGCTTTTGCCCATGTCGAAAAAAGTGTTGAGCAGATCCACTCGATCCTCACCGACCTGATCGTCCAATTCTCAGGCATTGACAGTTTGACCTCGAAGAACCACCTCCACCTGAAAAAGAAACTTCACCAAATCTACCATCTGACAGAACCGCTGGTCCAACGGTTTAAAAATAACGAAAACCTCATCTTCTTCTTGTTGAAAAATCAAGGTTCGATCAATGCTCTTGCCGGAAAAGGACGCCTCCTCGACTTTCTTTCCGAACTTCACAAAAAAAAGCTCGGACAGTTAGAAAAGAAATTATCGGACCATTACCATGAAAGAGGGTTCTTTTCTCTGATACCTGAGCTAAGGCAGCTCTTTTCAGAATTGGGCCAATAACAACAGACTGGTATGCAACGCGCTTTTCAACAACTTGTCCAAAAAGCCCTCGACTATGCAAAAGGGCAGCCTCCCCATGCTTGGAGCTTTGCGACCGCAGCAGAAATGGAATTCTTCCGGGCCTCTCAAGCAAAACCTATAAACAAAAGGGTCCAGCAGCCCAAGGCTCATGAAACTGATCACCAAATGTCCCCAGTCGATACCGCCCAAGCACCCCCAAAGATCACTCCGGTTCCTTCCGATCGGAAAAAACCTGTTGTTTCAGCCGATCCTAAGCCTGCTGAGGCCGAGAAGAAGGAACAGCCTGCAAGCAAAAAGACAACTCCTTCTGAGCCGCGCAGCGACAAGCAGCCGCCATCGGAAGAGATGCTCCATCTGCTGAAAAAAATTGCCCCGGCCTTAGCAACCTCTGAGCAAGTTCCCGATGATCAGACGGCAAAGCGGATCGCCTCAGCTTGGAAAGAGAAGCTGACCGAGGCCAATGTCCTCCTGATCGTTCTAAATCCCCTTCCCGACACCCTTGAACTGATGAAAAATTTAGCGAAAGCAGTCCAAAAAGAATTCGGTTCGGTGAAATTGATGACTGGCGACAGGCTGGAGCAAGAGAAGCGATGGGACCTCTTTTTCCAGCAAAACACATTTCAGCTGATCGTTGCTTCTGCAGGGATCGAGAACTATCCCGGACTGCTCATGCACTACCGGGCGCTCCCCGCCCAACAGGCGGTATTTTTAGGAAATATCCCTCTCATCACGCTAGAAGCTGCCTCCGTCTACAAGAACTCGGGTGAAAAAAAACTCGAGCTTTGGAGAGAATTGCAAAACCTGCTTTCGCGAAAAACTTATGCCTGAAGCTCAAAAAATGACCTTCGCAGAAGTCATTCTCGACTCGGCGATCGACCGCCCTTTGGACTATCGGATTCCCGATGATCTGAAAAGTCAGATCTTCCCGGGCTCGCGCGTCAAGGTCCCGCTGAGAACGACCCGCCAAGTGGGCACTGTCCTTTGCCTCAAGGCCTCGAGCCTCTTTTCAAAGGTCGAGCCGGTCCTCGAGATCCTCTCAGACAAACCGTTCATCTCTGCCGAGCTCTTCCAACTGGCCCAGTGGATGTCCCGCTACTACTGCACCCCTTTGCGCAAAGTGCTTAAATCGATCCTGCCTCCCAGCATCCGCGGAGAAATGCGCCACAAAGAACAACTGCTCATCGAATCGGCCCTCTCCAATCAGCAACTGGCAGCGGAATGTGAAACGCTGCGCCTGAAACACCCCCCACAGGCAAAAATCCTCGATATCCTCCTCAAAGCGCCCAAAGGGATCTTGCTCTCAGAACTGCTCGAACAAGCGGAGATCTCGCGCAGTCCGATCAACACTCTGATCAAGAAAAAAATCCTTACCAGCAGAAAAATCCAAATCGAGCGCTCCGCATTGAGCGACGAAGAGTATTTTCTGACAAGGCATAAACAGCTCAACGAGGAACAGGGAAAAGCCCTCTCTCTCATCACAGAAAACATCGATGCCGGCAAGTTTCAAACGCAGCTGCTCTTCGGGGTGACGGGAAGTGGAAAAACAGAAGTGTATCTCCAAGCGATCGATTACGCCCTTTCCCGCAACAAAGGGACGATTTTTCTCGTTCCCGAGATCGCATTGACCTCCCAGACGATCGAACGGCTGCGAAGCCGCTTTAAAGAAAAGATCGCTTTGCTCCACCACCGCCTTTCAGAAGGAGAGCGGCATGACGCCTGGCACCAGATCCACCAAGGCAAAGCCCCCATCGTCATCGGCGCCCGCTC
>CAZEYJ010000204.1:0-2706 GCA_964516795.1 uncultured bacterium | reverse complement strand
GGCCTATAACCTTCATTCCTATCAAAAAGTCCAGCCTCGAGATGACCAAGAAGCAGCTGAATTGGGAGAAAAGAAATGGCTTGCCTGGATGGTTGTCCTTAAAGATGTTGCATCAGTTGCCTTGTCTATTATTTCCCTAGTTGGGATTGCCTTGGGAATAGCGATCTTTTCACTACCGGTCATGGCTGTAGTGGCCCTTGGACTCTCTACAACATGGCTAACAATGAAGATCTCCAGCTATTTTTATAAGGAGATCATCAAGGAAAGGCGCGATGAACGAGCTTTAAATAGAGTGCTAGTTTAGCGTTTAAAAATTAAATTTAACTATTTCTTGATTTTTTAAATAAATCCCTGCCTTAAAATGCAGGGATTTTTATTTCCTATAATAATCAAAAATTAACGAATTTATGCTTAGAAAATTCTAGAAATTAGGATTTCAAGAAAAAATAAGATGATATAAGGATGGGCGAATAGGGAATTTTTGCTGTATTTTTTTTATCCTGTCCATCCTGGTGTCTAGTTATTTTTTTCAAACTTTTATACTGCGCCCGGTTAGGTTTTATGAATTTGGACTGGCTACGACCTTGCCAAATTGACCCTTGCCGGTCCGTGCCCAAGGGCACTTCACTTGCACCGCACGAGAAGGTTCACCGAACCTTCTCGTGCATCCGTAGCCTTGCTTTCCCCGCTTAGGGAGGGGTATACCCCATTTCTCTATACATTCAGCTAAAATTATCATTTGTTATAGTTTTAGTTTTCATTTAGTTTAAAGGCGTTATTGTTGTATAATTAGACTTGTTCGTTAGTTTAACTAACTAGATTGTTTTGGAGAGTAATGAGTCTAAAAATTGCTTCTAATCCTATTAGTTCCCCGCTTGTTGCCAAGCCTCTATTTCCTCAGATTGATAGAGAAGAGCTGGGGAATAGTTTTGCTCCTATGGATCGCTACCAGCAGATCCTTAAGGGGCTTAGTTGCGGGTTTTCGTGGGCAGTCCTAATGTCTCCTTCGGTCAAGAGCTCGTCATTGTTTTCTTCTTCCCGCGCTGCAATTAAACTGTCCTCTTCAACTTTTTGCATCCCTAAATTTGTTAAGCAAACTCTTGATTTGTATGACTGTGCTGGGAAGTTTGGCTCATGTGTTCAAAGCAGGCGCGAAGGCTCTAAACAGTTCAACAAGATGATGAAGGCGACTGCCAACCTCTTTCTTGCCTCGATGGGCTTTTTAAATACGACTTCAAAAGTGCTGTGCTGTCTCGATAAGACTCGTGTGATTGACTTGACTCTGATAGCAAGCGACACCCGAGAGCGATTAGATGATGTTGCTTTTGTTACTTCATTGCCCGCGCTGTTAATTTCCATTTATAAGCTGGGTTCGCTCATCAAGGAATATCAAAATGGTAGTCCTAAAGTCGAAAAGGTCAAAGTTGAGCCGGGATTAGTGTCGAGCACGACAGACCGGAGAGCTCAAGACAACGATTTGCTGGTCAAAATAGCGATTAAAACTTTTAAGCTATTTTGTTCCGTTGTTGGCTTCATAGCCTTTTTTCTTCCGAACCTGATCGACCCCGGTTTCGCATTGTTTTTGTCCACAATCTCTTTTGGTCTGGGACTAGGAACTTCAGTTGGGCAAGCAGAGGTCAAAAATCCGACGCCTTTTTCAAAATTGACTTGTCTAGTTTAATCTAGCGTGGGTTTTCATTGCGGTAAAATAGCCCTGGGGCTATCTTTTCTCGCTTAGTTCTATTCTAACAGTGTGTTGCCCAGTGTCTTCCATTGCATTTCTTCGCGCGACCGTTCGCCCGAATTTCTTAGAGGCTCCCTTAGTTTCCAGAGCGCCAAAGCAAGATCGGGTGCTCAAGGTATTTCAAAGAGCAAGTTTAAATTTGCAGTCTGAGAAACCCTCTTTGGCGGCTAGCGGCGAGGTGGTTTCCTTAAGCAATCTTTGGAAGAATCCCTTTGAAATTTTTATGGCAGGACTCTGGGGGATTTTGTGGGCAGACAGCCTCGGAAGCGTTGTGATGAGTGGAATTCAATTGCACAAACAGCAAACCATCAGTTCCAGTCCTGTTTTAAGGCAAGGGCCGGCTTCCTCTAAGGAGGAAAGAGACTTTTTTTTTAAAAGTGTTTCTTTTGTGGGGGTAACAGCGAATATTGCCACTTGGGCTAATGAGATCAAAGCTATTGCTCTTGGAGGAGCGGCTTTTGGCGTTAAATGCGCCGGCTATGGAGCTTCCTGCATTACAAATAGCATTCAGGCGTATAAAAGCTGCGAGGAAATTTTTGAACAGGCAAAACAATTAAAACATGCTAGCGGTGAGGTAGAGTCGGTGCTCCTCAGGAAAAAACAGCTGCTCAGCAGTATGGACCTTGCCGCTTATGCAACAGGAGGTATCTGGGCGCTTTTGGAATTATCGGGATTGGTTCTCGGTATGTTTTTCCCGCCTGCATTGTTGACTACGCTGCTGATATTGTCTTGTGTTTTGGCGATCAGCGCTATTTTCTACCGGGTCCATTTATGGAACCAACATCCTAACATCCTAAAATGAAGGGGAAGCGTTATGCAACGTCTTTTTTTGAGGGAGTGGCTGGTTTTGAGTCTTGTTCTAGGATTTATTTTAACCGTGATCGCAGCAGCTCTTTACACCCGTTTCTTTGTCGTTTGAACGCCTCGGAAAAAAAATCCATTGTGTGAAAATCAAGTTTTTT
>CAZEYJ010000203.1:0-7380 GCA_964516795.1 uncultured bacterium | reverse complement strand
GCGCTGATCGATGCGGTTGCGGATGTCCTTGGGAAAACCCTCGGCGGAGAAGAGGTGTTGGGGGGGCAGCTTCTCGATATAATCCTCTCCGGCTTTGTACATCAGAAGGCAGGTCGGGAACATGACATGGATGGTCATGAGCAAAGCAATCCCTGTGATCACCTGGTTGGGAGGAGAGTTCTGAACGCCTAGCGCATTGCGCAGCAGGGATAGGACGACAACAATTTTAACGTAGGAGGTGAGCAGCATGATCGCGAAAGGAAGCAGAGAGAGGATGGTGATCGCTGCGAGCTCTTGGATGATCGAGGGCTGTCCGACGCCGGACGAAGGAACTTGTTGAGGGAGTGTATTGGTGCCCATCAGAGCGGGTTCTTGAGAGAAGAGGCAGTCGCATCCAACCCCAATGAAAAAGAGGGCGAAGAGGAAGGTGAAGTGGAGGGGGTGGCGGCGGACTAAATCAAAAGTTTTTTGAATCATTGCAGTGAACTTGAGCGGTTTAAAAGTATTCGTTCCTTGAGGGACTGCCATCGCATTCCACTTTTCTCGATTCTTCAGCACAAGAAAACCGTCTACAAACCAACTAGACATGAATGCAAGGGCGGTCTCCTTAAACTTTATTACATCGGGTAGATTTTTCCCTAAGAAAAAAGAAGGAGGTTGGAATTCTCAAATTCAGGAAATAGAAAATTGATGAAATCTCATTTTGAAGACGTCTCCTTGGATGCGCATTTTTTAAGCGGTTATAGCTCTTGGTATTTTTGGACGTGAAAAATGGTTGGTTTTGAGTTTGGATTGGATGTTTTTAAATGCTCAGAGAACTCATCCACCATTTTATTTATTAAATTTGAAATAGCTTGTTCTGTTCGGTGTTCTTGTTCTTTAGGAATCCAAGTCGAAAGATTTTTTTTCCAGATAGTGCACCCAGTTTTTTGTTTGTTTTTTTGTATTTCAACCTCAGCCATGACGTCAATGGATCCTTTGAGTTGTTCCCCATCTTTATCAATAGCAATAAAAAAGAGTGTGTCGTTTTGTTGATTTAGATTTGGAAGGTGCTCGAAAATAGAAGCTTTTTCTGTTACAAGGACTTGCCCATGCTTTTTTAGTGAATCTACTATTGCGTTGTAGATTGATTGTTGATTGATTTTTTCAATACACGGAAGAAATGCAAAGACTTTAAATTCTTGGAATCCTTCAAGCGCGCAGGCGGTATAGTTCTTTAACTCTTTTTCTTCAGCCCATGTAAGGCAGATGAGTGATACAAAAATAATTAGTAGGTTTTTCATCCGTTTTCAGGTTGTGCCGGTGTATTTTTCGAAGGCGGCTTCGAGGGCGCGCCATTGGTTTTCGATGGTAGCGTTGATGATCCCGCTCTCTGTTTCGATAATGCATCCGCCGGGGGAGATATCGGCCCTTTCTTGGATGGAAAGGGTTTGGAGGTGTTCGAGGATTTCTTTGAGTTTGGACTTGTTGGCTTCCAGGGCGTCTTTGTCGGCTTTGTTGACATAGATGGTAAAGCGGGCTGCTTGAGAGATCGGGGCAAGGGCTGCGATGACGATCTCGACGATGGTCTCCGGAGCTGTCTCGAGCTCCTTGTTGACAATTTTTTTTGCCGCTTTCAAGGCGAGGGGAAGGATCTGCTTTTGCATTTCGAGACGCAGGTGGCGCAGGTTTTTTTCAAAAGCCAGAAGGTGTTCGTTGAATTGGGCAAGGCCTTCGGCAAAGCCTTCTTCTTTGGCTTTTTCGCGCAGGGCTTGGCATTCTTTTTCCACTTCTTTTTTATAGATTTCGGCATCTTCTTTTGCTTTGGTCAGGACTTCTTCTGCCGAGACGAGGGTGCTGAACTCTTCGGAGGAGATGACTTTGTCGTCTGCCGCGGGATGGATTTCTCCTTGGTAGATCAATGAGAAGAATTTCATATTAGGTTGCTGGGTTATGGGGTTTTATCGATTCGGCGAGTTCGACCACTTGGTCGATCAGCAGTCCGGCGGCACGGGGATGGTCGAGGGGAGTGCATAATTTAACGAGGGTGTTGCCGCGTTCCATGCTGAGGCGGTGGCTGAGATACCAGAGCAAACTTGAGTCGTGGCCGTAGAGGGCTTTGGCGATGCGATTGATCCCTCGCTGGATGAGGCTCTTCTTGAGTTTTTCCGGATCGGAGTCCCAGTTGGCTAGGCCGAGTTTTTTAAAGCAAACGGGTTCTTTGCGAAGAAGCAGGGTTTTGAGGTAAGTCTGCTGGGCTTTTGTCAGGATTTGATGGATCTGCTGTAATCGAACGTTATCAATGACGTGTCGGATTTCAACGGACAGGTCGTGAATGCTGAGGAGGTCGATGAGGGAATCCCATTCCTCTAAGTTTAGATCGAGGAGGATGTTTAAGCGGCTCTCAGGCAGGCAGGTGGCGGGGAGAAGGTCGGGGGGAGTGATTTTATCAAAAAGGGCTTGCTTGAGAAATTGGGAGGCTATCGGAGAAAGTTGAGGCAGATGGTTGGAGAAGAGGAGCTGTTTTTTTAGGCCGGCTGATTGTTCGGGATGAAGAGAGGAGAGGAAAAGACGGATGTCTGATTCGGGGAGAGCTCTTAAAAAGGGGGCGAACCAAGAGTAATGGACTTGGTCGATCTCTTCATCGCCGCTGAGGATCCCTTTGGAAGGGTCTGCGCGCGTCGGGCCGAGTTCACGGAGTTGTTTGGCTTCGGACGAAGGAAGGTATTTGAGAAGAAGGTTTTGCTGCTCGATAGGGTGTTTTTGCAAAAAGGCATGGCAAATGATAGCAGCAGTTTTATCCATTCTGCAATTTCCTCCAACCCCTTATTTTTGAACTAGCACCCAACTCTTAAGAATGTTTGAGGTTGGGTACTATGCCTACTTCTTTTCTTCTTCTTTGCGTGGAAGTTCTGCGTTCTGATCGCGTTCTTGGATCGGAACGGGATGGAGCAGGGTTTTCAAGCCTCCGCGCCGTTTAATGATGGGATAAAACTTCCATATCATCCATCCTAGAAGGGAAGCAAAGAGGATCATAAAGATCGTTAAAAGGAAGAAAATAAAGCGGAAGCGCCCGGCAGAACTTTTGCTCATCACGATCGACCAGATGCTGACGTATTCTTTAGGCTTGGCTTCTAAAGGTTCGATTTGCGGAGTTAGAGAAACGTCGGTGAAACGGGAGCGATCGGAAATGACGGTGACGTCATTGACATCAAGTCCGGCTACGCTGCCTGAGACAAGCCGTTTGATCTTTGTAACGAGATGGCTATTGGGGTCGTCGAGGATCCCTTGGTGTTTCACGTAAACTGCCGCAGTCACTTTGCCAGGGGAGATCGGAGCTGCTCCCGGAAACGTTGCCGCTGTTTCTTCAGGGAAGGAGAGCTGAACGTCGGCATCGATGACGCCATCGATCTTGCGGATCATGTTGGCGATTTGTTGGGCGAGGCCTGCTTGATAGCGGATCGTTTCTTCTTTTTCTGAGGACATCAGCCCAGATTTGGCAAACAGGTCAAGGAGGTTGGTCCCCTGTTGGCGAGGAAGGCCGTTCTGGTTGAGGATGGCCATCGCTTCGGTTGCTTGGGAGGGAGGGACTGAGATGCTCCACTTGGGAGCGGCGTTTGCTCCTCCCGGCCCGGCGCTGGCGGATGGAGATTTTTGGGCCGCTACGCCTTTGCTGGCTAAAAAGACGACGATCTCGTTGGCCTCTCGTTCGTTGACGTCGTTGATAATGACCATGTTGTTTTCACAGCCGGAGAGGAAAAGCAGGGCGCAGAAGGAGGCGATTGTTAGCAAGCACCTTTTAATAACATCTGTCATAAGTGATCTATAGGTTGAAAATTCAACTGGCTATTCTCTTTATAACAATTTTGGCCTGAGCCGTCAAACTCAATCATTTTTTTTACACCCCTTCCCCTTCAATCGCAACCGCAAGCAAACCGATTATACCGAAATAATCTGAAGAATCGGTCATTCGGCAAGAAGGTTCTTCAATATGTTGATCTGATCCGACCGAGGATCAGATCAACATATTGAAGAAAAGCCGACGCAGCCGAAAGCCGGTTTTTCATTCGGGTTTCTTAGGTGCGATTGAAGTGGAAGGGGTATACAGCCAGGAAGGGCAGTTGCCAAAGCGGCGGCGGGTGTAGTCGAAGACCCCTTGAAGGGTAGCTTTGTTTTGCAGAAGTTGTTCTTCTTGTTCTCTGTAATTTCCTTTGGGATTGAGCATTTTGCGGATCCGTAGCTGAACGGTCTTGAGAAGTTTGATTTTTAGGCGTTTGATAATTTGGGGAAGCAAAACCCAAAAATAAAGCGCAAATCGTTCTTTGGCAGTGCAGTTTTTTTGAATCCAAAGGAGGCGGTTCCGCCACCAAAAATAAGTGGAGTGGGGTTTTCCTTTAAAGGAGGCGGAGACTTTATGATAGAGATGGGCTCCGGGGCAGGTCATCGTTGCAATACCCGCTTTTTTAGCGCGGTAGCAGAAATCGGCTTCTTCCCACAGGAGGAAAAATCTTGGGTCCAGCAGGCCGAGGTTTTCATAGACGGTGCGTTTGGCTATAAGGGCGGCCCCGCAGACATAATCAAGCGGTTGGGGGGCTGCTTCTTTTCCCGGGATCTCTTTTTCCCGCAAGCCGATGAGGTCAAAGATCCCTTTTCTAGGGTTCCATGTTCCTCCCCAGTGGTCGAGCGTGTCCCTTTGGTTGAACAAATAGATCTTTGCGCCGAGGATGCCTGCCTGGGGATAGTGTTCAAAGCCTGCAACAAATGCATTGAGGATTTGGGGGTCGACAAGGGTGTCGTTGTTGAGGAGGAAGATGAGCTCCGCATCTGTTTGCAGGGCGAAGCGGATGCCGACATTGTTGCCTTCTGCGTAGCCCAGGTTTTCTTGGTTTTTGATGAGCGCGACCGAGGGGAATTGGGAACGGATGGCTGCAACCGAATCGTCGGTAGAGCCGTTATCGACGACGATCGCCGCGTAATTTGGATAATCGATCAAGGCGACCGATCCAAGGCAGGCCAGCGTGTCGGCTTTGCCGTTCCAATTGAGGACGATGATGGCAATTTTAGGACTGGAGGTCGTTTTCATAGGCATCCCACGCATGTTTCCGATAGATGGCGGCTTGAGCTTTTGGATCGGAAGATCCGTAGATCCCTCTTCCGACGATGACGATGTCGCTGCCGTTAGCAATTGCCGATTCGGGTGTTTGGTATTGTTGTCCGAGGGGGTCTGATCCTGTTGCCAATTGGACTCCTGGGGTCATGTGGATGAACCGGGGGTCTTCAGTCAGTTTGTGCATCGCAATAAAACCGGTGACAAAATCGGCGTGGTCTTTGGCCATGTTGATGGCTTGAGTTGTATAGGACCCTTGGGCCAAATTGCCGTTGGAGCTCATTTCGGCAAGCAGAAGGAGTGCGCGGCCTTTAGGAAGTCCGACTTGCTTGAGCCCTGCAATGATGCCTGGCCCTGGGACGATATGGGCGTTAATGATGTCGGCCCAAGAGGCAATCGCATAGATCCCTCCTGCATATTGGTGGAGGACGGTATTGCCGATATCGGCGAATTTGCGGTCTTCAAAAATCAAGAACTCATTTTTTTGCGCTAATTGGCGGAGTTTCTCCGTCACAGAAGGAGTGAAATCCCTCAAGATGTCGATATGGGTCTTCAGGACGCAGATGTGGGGGCCGGTTTCTTCTGCCAATTTGAGCAGGTCGGCTGCGGCGGTGAGATCGGCTGCAACGCTTAAATTGGTTTTTTTTTCAGCCATCAGGTCAAACAACTTGACCGCTGTGGGATTGGAGCAGAGGCGGGCCCGTTCTCCATAGGCAAGTCGCGGGTGGTAGAGCTGGATCTGCATAGTAGGTCTCAAGTTGAGATTGCTATTCCAGATTATCACACGATTTACTTGAGGTCAAACAGTGGATCTTGCAGTCTCTTAGGCCACCCCCTCCGACATGTCTCTGCTGGCCCTTCCTAAGCGCTTATCCTTAATTTTTTATTTGTACCTGCAGTCTTTTAGAAGCACCAGCCGAGCTCAAGGTGGAGCTGGTGGGATTGATAGGGCTGGCTGAACTCGCCTTGGTAGGCCAGTGTTCCAAAAGGATAGGCGAGGTTTTGCGGTTCAAAGAGGATGGCAAACTCCGCGACTCCCAAATTTTGGGGAGTTGAAAGGGTCTCAACGGTGAAGGATCCGGGCGACCCGACGAGGAAGCTATTGAGGGTTCCTACACTGAACGGCTTTTTATTCACATACGAGGCTTTCTCCTCAAAGGTAAGACGCCACGAGCCTAAGATGAGCGCTTCGTAGAAGCGGACCCCGATTTCACTGCGCAAAAAGGAGCTGTAGTGCTCTTTTTGCCCCATGTTGAAGGGGCCGTTCCCTTTTTCTTTGTATTTTCCCTGCCAGGCATTGGCCCAATCAAACATGGCAAAAGGTTCGATCGTCAGCCAGCTGAGCGGATAGAAATCGCCGCCTGCTTCAAGATGAGGAGAGAGTTGCCAGCCGCCTGGGGTCGAGGTCGAGGTGAAGTGGAAGCCTGTCATATGGATTTTGCGGACTTGGTGGATTTGGAAGAAGCCGCTCCAGAGGGCTGCGTCGATATAGGCGTGCCGGTTGCCCCACATCCCATAGGCAAACAGATATTCTTGATTGATGTGGCTGCTGCCTGATCCTGAGTGTTGATGGATGTGGGTATATGTGTAGGCCGCCCCGCCGCCGATCCGGTTGCTGCCGAAAAGAGAGGCTTCGGCTCCGATGATGAATCCGCCTGTGATCGGATCGAATCCGGGCGTTTGGTGCTCCGTCTTCTGATAGGAAAAAGCGCTTAAGGTGTCGGCCCATAGGTTGTAGGGGCGGAGGCTTGAAAAATCGGAGGCGTCCGGTTCAACCTCTTCTTCTTCCATCATTCCGGAGGGCCAGTTGAGAGATGCTAGGAGTTCATCGTCCGGTTCCCATGCATCGGCGGTTGTTTGTGTATTTTGGTTGCTCCAGTCATAGCGCCGTACATGGCGCTCATCGCGTAAATGGCGGGAAAGGGATTGGTTCAGGAGAAAGAGATTGTTGTCTGCTGTGAACAGGGAGGCTGCGTTGCGCATCGGCGCGGCGCTTTTTAAGGCCTGTTTGAGGCTGCCATCGACAAGAGCCGGGAGGAAATAAGAGGCTTTTTCAGGTGCATATTTGTTGATGTATTTGGCCAGATCTAAGCTGTTGCCTCCAAGGCAGGTTGTTTCGATTTGGGAAAGGGCTTCGATCATGGCTGCCGTATTGAATGCGCCGCTTAAGGTGGGATAGATCGAGGTGATCCTTCCCGAAGGGGAGACGAGGTAAGCGGTCGAATTGAACCCATCGCTTGAAACGGCAAGTCCTGTTCCGAACATGTTGATCGCAACAGTGTTCACTGTTACTC